>DVFT01000082.1 GCA_018713105.1 Candidatus Limivivens merdigallinarum
ATTTATATTCAAACTCACCCAAAATCACGATCATCTGGAATTCCGAGTTTTCTTTTTCTCTTTCAAAAGAAAACGGTACATAGTATTTCCTGATTGCTGTATCTGCCTCATCATCGACATTATTTAATGACTCCAAAATAATCCTCTGAAAGTATGTCATAGCCATATAGAGGTTCGATTTCCCGCTGGCATTGGCTCCATAAATTGCTGCGACTTTGAGCAATTTCTCTTTTGTTCCATAATTGATTAAATTACACTCATGTTCTTTGTACGCATGAATGGCTGTCATATCCAATATAGCCTCTTCTTTAAATGACAAAACATTTTTTACCATAAATTGCACTACCATATCACAGCACCTCCTTTATAATATATCGTTTTTAAATATTATGTCAATGTTTTTACGATTTTTTCACAATTTTTTATATATAATACTTCATATATTTTGTTTCTACCGACATTTACTAAATGGATATGTGAGCATGTCCACCTGGCTCATTGCCTGTAGAAATAAAAAAAGTAAGGTTTCAGACTATTATATATCGCAAGCCCAAAACCTTACTTTATCTCTAAGTCACGATTGCAGTATTTCTATTTCTGCATTTCTTACCGCAGCCCTTTCCGTTCACTCCCCCTACTCCAACATCCCTTCTTTCAAAATCCCATAATCTCTCAACACCTTCTCCACAACCGTTCCCTTCACCGCCTTGAGGAGCGGTTTCTTCAGCAGGTTCAAAGGACCTGGCAGTTCGATCTCCAGCGGTGACTTGCCGTCCATCAGGCAGACAGTGCTCCAAAGGAGGCTTCGGATATCGTAGACGCTGCCCCAGACTTCCGGCACTCCTCTGTCCACGCCCAAAAGCCCATACACCGCTTCCATAGCTGTTCTCACAGAATACTCTGTGGTAAATACCGTATCGCGGGGCGTTTCGGCGAACTGCCCTAAGAATGCAAAATTCACACAGCCATCGGGAATCACATCCGGGCGGTCTCCCTTTGTCCTTGGCATGAAAAAGGCGGTGATATAGGGCATCATCGTGGGAACGCAGACGGCGCTGTGCTCTGCCAGCTCTTCGATCTTTTCCGTCGGGACGCCAAGATGGTACAGCCATTCCTCTGTGATCTCCTTTCCGGTACATTCCCGCATCGGTTTTTTCACATAATCTCCTGGGACATCGGTAAAAAGACCATATACCCAGACGCAGACCTTGTCTTTGTCCTGATCCTTAAACTGTCCTTGGCGGTTGATCGTCCAGCTCATCAGCCATTTGGAATCCCGGCAGCTTACGATTCCGCCGGTTACTACCTTTCCTGTCCTTGGATCACGCTTGCAGATGTTCTTGATATAGGGGATGATCTTTTCGTCCAACGTAGTGATGGTGGCGGATTCCCAGTTGGTTTTTCGGATATCCGAACAGAATTTTTCCGGATGCCCGAAGGCTGCGTCCTGCTTGGCAATATTTTTCCAGAGGTTCCAGCATCCGCTGGTGCTCACCTTGGCGTCTCCATTGGGGGCATGGTGATGGTCGCCGTAGATAGTTCCCTCTGTGCAGCTTCCGTTGGTGACAAATACCAGGTCTTTTTCCGTGAGGACGATCCCTTTCTCCTGGCCATCTGCCCTGCACTCGATCGCCTTGGCAATCTTTTTGCCATCCCGGAATTCGAAGAGGACGTTGGTCACCTCCGTATTAAACTGGAAATCTACGCCAACCGCTTCCAGGTATCTCTGCATGGGCAGGATCAGAGACTCATACTGATTGTATTTTGTGAATTTCAGGGCGCTGAAATCGGGCAGACCTGCGATATGGTGGATAAACCTCTGGAAATACAGCTTCATTTCCAGCGCGCTGTGCCAGTTTTCAAAGGCGAACATAGTTCTCCAGTAAAGCCAGAAGGTGGACTGGAAGACTTCCTCGTCAAAGACGTCTTCGATGGTCTTGTCGTAGAGATCCTCGTCCTTGGTCAAAAACAGCTTCATGATCTCCATGCAGCCTTTCTGGCTTAAGTTGAATTTGCCGTCCGTATGGGCGTCCTTGCCCCGTTTTTCCGTGGCGCGGCAGAGGGAATAATTGGGATCATGCTTGTTCAGCCAATAATATTCGTCCAACACCGAAGCTCCCGGCGTCTCCAGAGAAGGGATGCTTCGGAACAAATCCCAGAGACATTCGAAATGGTCTTCCATCTCCCGGCCGCCCCGCATCACGTATCCCCGGGACGGGTCAAAGATCCCGTCGCAGGCTCCGCCCGCGATATCCATCGCTTCCAGGATATGGATATGGGAACCCGGCATCTGTCCATCCCTCACCAGGAAACAGGCTGCTGCCAGGGACGCCAGGCCGCTCCCTACAATATAAGCGTTTTTCTCCTCCACCCCCTCCGGCTTTTCCGGCCGGGCGAACGCCTCGTAGTTCCCGCTGGAATAGTAGATTCCCTTGCTGTTCTTTTCCTGCTTTCCAAGCTCTGTATTCCGGTAACCGTTGTCAGCTCCCTTCCCGTTCCTTATCCTATTTGATCCTTTTTTCTGCTCTTCCTCTTTTGCTTTTTTGGCCAGGAGCACGGCGGCTCCGGCTCCCGCTGCCAGGGCAGATGCCATGAGGGTTGTCTTTTTCTTTGCCATATGGATAACCACCTTTCTTTTTTCTTTCTGGCTGTTATCATACCGCAGCATAGGCGCCTTTTCCATTTACAAAAGGGTACGGATGATAAGAATTTTATCATCCGCACCCTTTTGATAAAAAACCGCAGCAAGCCTTCAGGAAGAGCCCGCTCCTACAAAACAGAATCCGGGTGTTCAAAATGGCTGATCGCGTTGGTGATATTCCCATGCATCGTCAGGCTCATCCTCTCCACAATCTCCCGGTAGTCTTCCTTCATCCCCTGCCTGATCCAGTCCAGCATGATTCCCACGAAGCTGTATTTGTAGAAATCGGCAAGGAAAGTTTTCTCTTCCTCTGTAATCTTCCGTCCGGAAGACTTTTCTTCCACCACCCCCATAATCAGCCCATAAGTCAGGGAAAAGAGGAAACGCTCCAGCTGTTCCCTGCTGATACATCGGTAGGCATTGAGGATAAACGGCTTATTTTCCAATACTGCCTCAAAAACCTGGCTCAATCCCTCCTGCCAGGTGTCATAGGTCTTCTTCCCCTGAAGGGCTGCCCTGGCATCCTGGAGGCACGCCCACTCCACCAGGTCGTAGATATCTTTGAAATGGTAGTAAAACGCCATCCGGCTGATGCCGCAATCCGAGGCCAGATCCTGGATGGTGATTTTGTCCAGTGGCTTTTTGAGCATCAGATGTTTTAAGGAGTTCTCCAAATCCTGTTTTGTCTTATTCGCCATATGCCCCTGCTCCTTGTCGTGTTTCCTTATGATATTCCAGTTTATCACACCTGCCGCCCTTTTCCAACGGAATTTCCTGTTTTGTCCGTTTTTTACTTGACTTTATTTCCTGGAAATGCTTATGATGGATTGAATCATTCAAAAGGAGGTACTCTGCATGTTTCGTGAAATGAGAAGAAAAAAACAACAACTGTCCCCCGAGATCTGTGAGGATATTCTGACCAGGGGAACATCCGGCGTCCTGGCACTGCTGGGAGACGACGATTATCCCTATGCCGTTCCCATCAGCTATGTCTATGACGGTGCCAAACTTTATTTTCACTGTGCCAAATCCGGTCACAAGCTAGACGCCATCCGAAAAAGCTCCAAGGCTTCCTTCTGCGTCATCGGCCAGGATGAGATCGTACCGGAGGAATACACCTCTTACTTCCGCAGTGTGATCGTATTCGGCAGGATCCGCATTCTGGAGGGCGACCGCGAAAAACGGGAAGCTGTGGAAAAACTGGCCATCAAATATGCCCCGGACGATACCGTCTCCAAACGCCAGGAAGCCATCGACCATTCCTGGGCTCCCCTATGCATGCTGGAAATGACCATCGAGCATATGACCGGGAAGGAAGCCATTGAGCTGGCCAAAAGGAGAACCGAAAACACCTGATTTTCGATCCTAATGGTTATTGACAATTTCATAACAATGAGCTACCATACTTATGTAAACCATAGTAACCCAAGGAAATATTACATCAAAGACTGTGTAGCAGAACTTGAAAGACAAGGAAGGCAGCTGATGGCGTGCCGGGGCACGTCGAAGCTGGCTGACGCTGTATTTCGCGCTCTGATGCACTGGATTTGATGCGATATTTACTTGGATTGCTATAAGCAAAGGAGGTCTCGTTTATGAAAACAGCTATTATCACAGGCGGTTCCCGTGGAATCGGGGAAGCCATGACACGTAAACTGGGCGAGCTGGGTTACAATGTTGTGATCAACTATCGCTCTGATTCCTCAAAAGCATTGACGGAAAAATTGATTCAAGATCTGAAAGATCTTTACGGCGTGGACGGGCTTGCCGTTCAGGCGGATGTTTCCAAGTATGAAGAATGCGAAAAGCTGGTGAACGCCGCCGTTGCAAAATTTGGTAAAAAAATCGATGTGCTGGTCAACAATGCAGGAATCACCAACAATTCTCCTTTCTGTGAACTCCCCAGGGAGAAATATATGGCTGTATTGGAAACCAATCTGATCAGCGCTTTCCACATGTGCCATTTTGTAGTTCCATATATGGTAAAAGCCCAAGAAGGCTGTGTCATCAACACTTCCTCCATCGGCGGCCTGATGGGCGTTGCAAACCAGGCGGACTACTGCGCTTCCAAAGCAGGGCTGATCGGTATGACCCGTGCCTTAGCGATGGAATTCGGCAAGCAGCATATCCGCTTTAACTGCATCTGCCCGGGTATGATCTGGACAGATATGCTCCGAGGCGTCAACCAGGACGAAGTCCAAGCCCTCAAGCAAGGAATCCCCATGGGTGAGATCGGTGATGTGGACGATATCGCTGGAGCCATGGAATTCCTGATCAAAAACAAATATATGACCGGACAATACGTCTCCCCCAACGGAGGTATTTACATGCCGTAATCATACTCCCCCGCAATTTTGCCATCGGATCCCAACGGGGTTCTTCTGCGAAATTGCGGGGGAGCTTTGTTTTCTGATGCCCTCGGGCTGCTTCCTTCTATTTTGCTTTTCTTTGTGATTCCTTCAAAATCTCTCACAGACCATAGATCGAATCCAAAAGATGGATTCCGCTCTTCGTCTTGAATACGCGGTTGCGGAAAGTCCGGATCGCTTTCTGGTCATACTGTGACTCATCGGCATTTACCAGATAGTCCGCTTCCAGCAGAATCTGATAGTCCATCCCCTCTACATTGGTATAGGTGTGGTGATGTGTCACCAGGTAGATGATACGTTCCTCCATCTCCTGAGGAAGTGAAAATTCCGCAAGGAACTCCCGAAGCAGCGCTTCGCTCTCCGCCTCCTGGTAGCTGCCGCTGGTATTTCCATATTTCTCCCTGCAAAGGGGACAGGCAATATCATGGACAATCGCAGCCATTTCCAGGGTATCCTGCGTCGTCCCATCGAGATTTTCCAGCTGTCCGATGGTCTGTGCGTAGGCATATACCTTTAGGAAATGACGGATGTCCGATTTATTCCCTTTATAAAAATCAATCATCTTAGCGGTCATTTTTGCTTTCATAGGTCAACTGCCTCCATTCTCATTCGTCATCTTAAGATACCGGATTTATTGTAGCATATGGCAGGCAACTTTAAAATAGATTTTCTTGGCGATTCAGGAACCAATCTCACTAAAAGCAATCACAAGCTCATCAATCCCAAGAATGATCAGGTAAAAACTTACCAGGTAGCTGACCGACACCATGGCGACGATCGGATCGAACAGCATCATAAATCCCAGGATCACTCCAATGATATTGATGATCATTGTCAAATAGTAGACAACATTCCCCGCTGTAATGCGGATCACCTGCAAGTGGCACAGCCTGGAAATGCAGTGGCTGATAAACCAGATAGGGAACAGCAGCGACAGAATCCACCTTCCCGCATTGGGATAGACCAGCAGCATGATACCGGACATAACGCTCAAGATCCCGGATACCAGCGATAGGATCGGACCAAAGCCGATATAGCGTTCCATGCGCACATACAGCAGAATATCCGCAACTCCCATCACGATAGCAAGGATTCCAAAAACTACAACCAGTCCGGTCAGAGCGAATCCCGGATTAAACAAAGTAAACATTCCCATGACCAGCAAAACAATCCCAATGATCAGTTCCAGCCAGCCATAACCTGAACGACGTCTCATGATTTCTCGCCTCCTGCCTCCAAAATCTTCATAAATTCTTCCCCGGTGATGGTCTCCTTCTCGTAGAGGAATTTCGCCAGCTCATCCAGCTTATCCCGGTGTTCCCTTAAGATGTTCTTTGCCTTCTCGTGCTGTGCCTTGACAAGCTCTACCACTCTATGGTCTATATCCTTCTGTGTATCTGCCGAACAGGTCAAAGAAGTATCCCCGCCCAGGTACTGGTTGTTCACCGTCTCCATGGCAACCATGTCAAATTCCTCACTCATGCCGTACCGGGTGATCATAGCGCGTGCCAGCTTGGTCGCCTGTTCAATATCGTTGGAAGCTCCTGTGGTGATCTCCCCGAAGACGACCTCCTCCGCCGCCCGCCCTCCTGTAAAGGTGGCGATCTTGTTTTCGATCTCCTTCTTGGTCAGAAGATATTTATCCCCCGTGTCCACCTGCATCGTATAGCCCAATGCACCTGATGTCCTGGGAATGATGGTAATCTTCTGCACCGGAGCGGAGTGGGACTGCAGCGCCGCCACCAGGGCATGGCCGATCTCGTGATAGGAAACCACCAGCTTCTCATGGTCGGAAAGCACCGCGTTCTTTTTCTGGTAACCAGCGATGACTACCTCGATGCTCTCTTCAAGATCCGCTTCATTGACGATCACCCTGCCGTTCCGTACTGCCCTCAGGGCTGCCTCGTTGATGATATTGGCAAGCTCAGCGCCAGACGCTCCGGCTGCCATCCGGGCAATCGTGTGGAAATCCACATCGTCTGCCGTCTTGATCTTTTTGGCATGTACCTTCAGGATCGCTTCCCTTCCCGCAAGGTCCGGAAGCTCCACGGGCACACGGCGGTCAAAACGCCCCGGCCTTGTCAGGGCAGGATCCAGGGAATCCGGACGGTTGGTAGCTGCCAGAATGATAACGCCATTGTTCCCCTCAAATCCATCCATCTCTGTCAGAAGCTGGTTCAGGGTTTGTTCCCTCTCATCGTTTCCGCCTATGCCGCCGGAATTTCTCTTCTGCCCGATGGCATCGATCTCGTCGATAAATACGATACAAGGCGCCTTTTCCTTTGCCTGTTTGAACAGATCCCTCACTTTGGAAGCTCCCATTCCCACGAACATCTCCACGAATTCAGAACCTGAGATAGAGAAGAATGGAACGTTTGCCTCGCCTGCCACTGCCTTTGCCAGCATGGTTTTTCCAGTTCCCGGAGGTCCCACCAGGAGAATTCCCTTTGGCATGGAAGCGCCTGCCTCTGTGTATTTCTTGGGATTATGCAGGTAGTCCACGATCTCAGTCAAGCTCTCCTTTGCCTCATCCTCCCCAGCCACATCGCTGAAATGGATCCCTTCTGTGGACTGGACATAAATCTTGGCATTGCTTTTCCCCATTCCGAACGCCATGGAATTCTTTCCGCCCAGCTGGTTCATCAGCTTTTTGCTCATATACTGCCCCAGTCCGACAAAGATCAGGATAGGAAGGATGACCGTCAAAAAGATGCTGACCAAAGGGGACATAGGCTCATCGATCACCTTGCCAAACTGTGCGCCGGCGTCATAAAGGCGCTGGGTCAACGTGGGATCTTCCATAATCCCTGTCTTATAAACCACAGAATCATCTTTATCCGTAAACAAAATCTGGGTATCTTCCACCTGCACCACGTCAATCTTTTTCTCAGAGATCTTATCCATAAAGGTGCCGTAGTCCACCTCCACTACCTGTCCCTGGAGCAGCATCGGCCTGACCAGGATATTAAAGAGAAAAATGATCAGCAATACGATGCCATAGTAATAGATCAGGGGTTTTTTCGGTGATTTTACTTCTTTCATTGGAAACTCCTTTCTTGTTCCTGCTGTGTCATTTGGGCGTCGATCGCCTCCATGGAAAGCAGCAGCGCCCGGTCAGCTGCCTGTATGGCAAAATCAAGCGCATATTCCGCAAACAAAATTTTCCTTTCCGCCAGGCATCCATCCTTTCCGCCATCTGCGGGCTCCTCCTGGCAATCCTCCTCCATCCTTTGAATGACGCCTTCGATCTCTCCATATGCCCTTGACAAAAGAACCAGATCGTTGGCTTTGGAAAATTTCAGCCGGCTCCCAAGACTGGCCGCCATCTCGGCACATTCCCTCCGGAGCTTTTGGATCTCCTGGCGTATCTGAGAATGCTTTGAATGCTCCGCCGAAAGGATCCGTCCATGGAGCTTTGCGATTCTTTCATCCAATTCACAGAGCTTTACGTCAAAAATATCCTGCGCCATCTGATTTCCTCCTTTCTTTCCGTCATTTAGTTTACCCCTCTATGGAACATCGCTCAATTGCCAAAATTCGGCTTCTGTATAGACAAAACAGCAGAAGTGTAAAAAAACTTTACACTCCTGCTGTTTTGCCAAACCTCTCCTTCACGGAGATATCTTACCCTGTATCAAAAGATAGATGTTGTGGACGATCTGATCTAAATTCCTGGTATCCTCCTCGGTCCATTCCTTTAAAATGCCCATCACCGCCTGGCTGTGATAGCGCAGGAACAGTTTCACTTCCGAATGGGAATACTGCTGGTAAAGCTGCTTCTCCTCAATCGTCCGCTCAAACAGCCCGCGGATATCCTGGCGGAGCAGCTGCTCCAACTCCTCCCGATAATTGCCCTGCAGCCCTTTCCTGATATAGGGCGCCGCATTGATGGACATCAGAAAAAAATACTTAAGCATTTCCTCGGCATCCCCGCTTTCCTGGGCTTTCCTGATAAATTGCCGGCTGCTTTCCTCAAGGATCCACCGGAACAGGTCGGGGATATCCTCGAAATGATAATAGAATGCCTGCCTGGTAATCTGACATTCCTCTACGATATCCTTTACGGTCAGCTTTTTTACATGCTTCTCCATCAGCAGTCTCTTCGCTGCATCGGCTATGGTCTCTTTCATATCGGTCGGCATTTTGGTTCACTCCTCCACAGCAAAATCATATAGCTTCTGTATTTTCTCCGGCAGAATATCTCTGAGATTATGATACTGAACATACCACAAAACGGCAAGCTCGTCAATTAAATCCCCGCCGGATAGGATATCATTCTATTTGATAAAACGGAGGATTTCTTACTTTAAGGAATAAACCCTAGATTCCGTCACTTCCCCTTCTTTCCATGTGATATCCACCGCCTTTCCTCCTTTGACGCGCAGGCCGCGCACCTTCCCGTTCTTCCAGCTGGCGGGGATGGCGGGGAGCAGCTTGATTTCGCCGCCCCGATCCTGTACCAGCATATTGGCAATCCCTGCTGCTCCCCCAAAATTCCCGTCGATCTGGAAGGGCGGGCAGTCGTCCCAGAGATTTGGATAGGTAGAACGGGTCAGAAGCGTCTTCAGATATTCATACGCTTTCTCCCCATCTCCCAGCACCGCAAACAGGTTGATGATCCATCCCGCGCTCCAGCCTGTATGGCCTCCTCCATGCTCCAGACGGCGTTCCAGCGATGCCCTCACGGCATCCTTCCACTGGGGAAGCTTCTCAAAAAGCTCTCCCGGGAACATTCCGTATAGATGGGAGAGATGCCGGTGCCCCGGCTCGGTTTCTTCAAATTCCTTACACCATTCCAACAGCTCCCCGCAGCTTCCCTTCTGGTAGGGATAGAGGCGGCTCTCCTTTCTGCTGATTTCCTCCAGCAGTTCATCCTCCCGCTCCAGGATCTGGCATATGGATTTGAAATTACCAAAGATCTCCCTGATCAATGTCATGTCTATGGTGCTGGCATAGGCGCAATGTGCCGTTTCCCGATTCTCCGTCAAAAATCCGTTCTCCGGAGAGGCGGAAGGGCAGGTCACATAGAAGCCTTCAAAGGGTACCAGCCAGTCCAAGGCAAAGAGCGCCGCCTTTTTCACCACCGGATAGGCCCGTTTTTCCAAAAATTCCCGGTCGCCGGTGTATTCATAATACCGGTAAAATTCCTGGCACATCCAAAGCCCTGCCAGCGGGAAAAAGGCGTAATAAGCGGAATCCTCCTCCGCCTTGCTTCTCCCATAGCCTTTCCCCACCGGATTAGTCCGTCTCCAGAAATCCGTGTTGTGGTTTACGCAGAAGCCCCTGCATCCAAATGCCTTCGCTGTCTCCTCCCCAGCTTCCGCCAAGTCTTCCACCAGTGCGAAATACGGCTCCAGGCATTCTGGAAGCCCTCCGGACAGGGCTGGCCAGTAATTCATTTCCACGTTGATATTCGTCGTATAATTGCTGCTCCAGGGCGGACGCATCATCCAATTCCAGATTCCCTGCAGATTCGCGGGCATTCCGCCCTTCCTGGAAGAACTGATCAGAAGATACCTTCCATATTGGTAATACAACGCATAGAGATCCGGATCCTCTTCCCCCTCTTTAAGCCGTTTCAGCCTTTGGTCTGTGGGAAGCCCCGGATCTTCTCCCAGGCACAGCTCCACCCGCTGGTACAGCTTTTGATAATCCGCCAAATGGGCTTTCTCAAATTCTTCCAGGCTTCCCTCCAGGTCATCCAGGCTTTTCTCCTGCTCCCCTTGGTTCCATGCCTGGCATTGGAAGCTGAGTACGATCCTGGAAGCCCCGTGAAGATACAGGGTACTTCCTTCGCCTTTTACCTCTCCGTCACATTCCAGGACACGGCAGGCGCCCACTACCTTCCGCCCCCGGCTGCCCTGCAGAATGGGCGTTTCGCTTGCCAGATAGTTGGGATCCACATGCTCCGGGCACTGCCCTTCCAAATAAATGCCTGTACCGTCCGCAGTGATTTCATGTTCCAGGGGACTCTCCATCGTAATCTCCAGCTCCAGCGGCTCCCCTTTAGATTCCCAGCAAAAAAAGATTGCCTTAGCCGGATAGCTGGCAAATATCGTTCTCTTTTGCTTTGATAATCCCCTGTTATACCGGACGAAAACCATTCCCTGATCCAAAGACAGCTCACGCTCATAATTTTGGCACTCTGCTGGCTCTCTCCGGTCGCGGATCACCAATTCCCCAAAGGGAAGATAGCTCTCCGTAAATTCCCCCAGCAGCTCGTTTTCGATTTCCCGGTCTCCCTTGCTGTATGCTCCGCCAAAAATCATCTGCCGGATCTTCCGGAGCGCCTCCTCTTTCTTCCCATATCCGGAGGCTCTGGGATAACCGGACCAGATCGTCCCCTCATTCAGTCCGATCCGCTCCTCATCCACCGTTCCCCAAACCATTCCTCCAAGTTTTCCGTTTCCCACCGGCAAAGTCTCTTCCCACCGTTTGGCCGGTTCTCTGTAAAATAGCCTCATCGTCTTCCTCCTTGTGTTGTCTATCGTATGCAAATCTTTCCCAGTATAGCAGAGATTGCCCTTTTCAACAATACTGTTGCCAGAAAAAAACGCGGGACGTCCGCTTCCGTCCCGCGTCTTTTCTACGGATTACCACTGGTACCACTGGATTCCGTTGGCTTTAAGCTCCGTTTCAAAGGAGCTTCCGTCTCCTCTGTAGATCGTCGTCTTCTGTTTCTCCGCCGTATTATTGACTACGCAGTATTTCCTGCTCTCCTCGTAGGCATGTACTTCCACATGGAGGTTGGTGGAGAACCATCTCCTAATCTCCTCCTCCCCATGGGCTGCCCACAGGATGCAACGGTACAGAAGCCGGCTATTCTCAAAGCTGTAGGGAAGGCCGCTAAGGTAAACGCCCCTGCCCTTTCCGCAGTCTCTCACCGCCATCTGAACCTCTTTGTCCTTCTGGACCAAGATGTCCGTTCCTTCCAGGGCATAGATACTCTTCTTGCCCTCTCCGAAGTCAATCTCCTTTCCGGTATCTGCCAGAATGAATTCATTCTCTTTTTCTTCCCAGTTGTATTTGTCGTAATTCAACGTCAGGCCTGTCTCCTTCTCCACACCCAGGATTCCGGCAAGCTGCAGGTATCTTCCCTGATACTGGTGTCCGCCCGGTTCGCCAACGCCGATCATTCCTCCGCCGCGGCTCACAAAGCCATAGATGGCTGCATGAATTTCCGGATCTTCCCACCAGCATCCTCCGGTATGGGCGGTATCCCCGTCGCCTACATTAATCAGCACGTCGATGTCATCCAGAACGGTCGGATTTTCTTTGACCTCTTTGAAGCTTAGGAAACGAACGTCCAGCGGCAGTCCGGACAATGCCTCAATGATGCCCGCATAGCTGTAATTCTGTTTCTGGTACAGGGCATGGTGTACCATATGGCAGCCCCAGGAACGCATCTTGCCCCAGCAGTTTAAGACTGCCACCGTCTTGACGCAGTAAGGTTTTCCGCCCTTAATATTGCTGTAGAGTTCCCGGAACTCCTGGCACACTTCCGTGATATAATCCATAAAATCCGGAAATTCCAGCGCAAGCTTCAGGTATCCGCCGTATCCAATGCGGTCCACCGGGCTTCTAAGGAGCGCCCTTCTGGCGGTGACCCAGTTCTCCACCGCTTCCTTCTTGGGATCTCCGCCGGGATAGAAGGTATCCGGGAAGAAATAGGGCAGGAACCGCCCCTCCGTATAACGCACGCCCGGGATATCGCTGATCAGCCTTAAGGTGCTTCCGTTGCCCACGCTTCCCACCACGGCGTCCAGCCCGATCCCGGCAAATTCCGGCATATAAGGCTCGGTACCGATCCAGTGGTCGCCCAAAAACATCATGGCTTCCTTCCCCATCTCATGGGTGATCTCCACCAACTCACGGGCTACCTCTGCCACTCCCCTTCTCTGGAAGGCCACAAAATCCAGATATTCCTTGCTGGGGACACGGTACTGGTTGTTGTAGTATCCCTGGTCGATGATGTATTCCGGCCGGAAGGGATATCCGGCTTCCCGTTCAAACTGTTCCAGGATATAAGGGCTCACCGACGCGGAATATCCATACCAGTCCACGTATTTCTCCCGTTTCAGCTCGTCAAATACCAGGGTGAACTGATGGAAAAAGGTCGTGAAGCGGATCACGTCCACATATGGATGCTCCTCAATAAATTTTCTCAGCCGCTTCTTGGAATACTCCCTCGTCTTTGGCTGGCGCACATCGAAGGTAATCTGATGCTCAAAATCCTTCCAGTCATTGGTCACCGCATTGTACATATGTACCGGATCCCAGATCAGGTATGCCAGAAAACTCACGGTATATTCATGATAAGGCTCCGGCTTTGGGATCACCACGCAGCCTGACGCGCCGTCATATTCCCATCGGCTGGCAGGAATCGGTTCCCCAACGGTCCGGTCCATGACCTCCCACCAGCGGCAGATATCATCCCGGTCGTTCACCTTCAAGAGTTCTTTGCTGATCCCTTTCAGAAGGGGAATCGACAGCGCTCCCCCTTCCGCCAGATAAAAAGGCGTCATGATATAGCACTGCTGAACCTCATCCGGATTCTGCTTCGCCCATTCATTGTCCTTCCGGGTAGTATAGTATGTAGCATAAATCTTAGCGCCGGAAGCCTCCAGCTCCTTTGGAAATTCGGTGCCGTCGCAGTCCCTGATAGCGTCAGCTCCCCAACGTTTCAAGACCTCAAGGGTCTCCGGGATCACATCCAGATCCGTGGGGATTGTTACTCGTCCTGTGGTTTGGTTGTCCATTCCCATCCTCCTGTCATTTGAATTTTCGATTATAATGATATAAAAGTCCGATCAGACCTGCAAGCCCCAAAATCATCACCAGGGTTCCCTGCGGCCCCACATTTCGCTGCCCTATAATCACTAGGACAAGGCAGATGATAAAAATAATCACCTGTACAATGACTGACAATATTTGTTTCCGTTTCTCATCCATCGCATCTGTCTCCTTTCCTAATAGCAATTATCCCTTCAGTCCTCCCAGTGTCATTCCCTGGGTCAGCTTTTTCTGGACACAGATATACAAGATCAGGGTGGGAATCATTACGATCACCAAGCCTGCATACATCTGGCCATACTGCACTGCAGATTTTTGAGCCGCCATCAGGTTCATAAGACCTACCGGAAGGGTTTTAAGCTCCGGTTTGGTAAGCAGCGTCATGGAAATAATGTACTCATTCCAAAACGCCAGGAAATTAAAAAGCACAACCGTCACAATACTGGGTTTTGCCATAGGCATGATGACCTGTACCATCGTCCGGAAATATCCAGCCCCATCCACATAAGCCGCTTCCTCATAATCCTTTGCCAGCGATTTGAAATATCCGGAAAGAAGGTAAATTGTAAAAGGAAGCGCTGTGGACGCATAGACCAGCGCCAGGATAAAGAGATTATTCAGGAAAAACGGTGAGCCAAAAACCCTTCTTAAAAAACTGTCTCCATTATTCAGCATCAGGAAGATCGGTACCACAATATAGTTTACATTGATAAAAAGCCCCGCCATAAACAAGGTACTCCAAAGCTTCCGCCCTTTAAACGAGAACCGTGCCAGCACGTAAGCCGCCGGAAGCGCTATGATGATCAGAAGCGCAATTCCCAAAGCGGTCACAAGCACGGAATTGAGCACAAAGGAACCCATGTCTGCCGTCTGCCAGGCATCAATAAAATTCTGGAAATGAAAGCCTTTTGGCAGTGTCCATGGATTTCCATAAAATTCCGAATTCTCTTTGATGGATGCCACAAATACCCATGCAACAGGCACCAAGATCGTAATCGCCAGAACTGCAAGAACGAGATAAATGAATACTTTCGCCACTCTGGAACTACTTTGCCCTTTTTTATTCATCCTCTTCTCCCCTCCTTAAAATTCAATTTCTTCCCGCTTGGTCACAGCATTGAGCACTGCCGCCAGAGCGAAGGAAAATACGAATACCACCACGCCGATTGCCATACCATAACCGTAGGAAGAATTGGTATACGCTTCCTGATACATATAGCTTAAGAATACGCTGGAAGCCCCATCCGGTCCTCCGTTCGTCATCGCTTTTACAAACAGGAAGCTCATGTTAATGGTACTGATGACAAAGAACGTTAGGGTGGTTCTAATGTTTGTCCAGATCAAAGGAAGCGTGATGGAAAAAAACTGTTTAATCCTTCCCGCCCCCTCCAGGGCAGCGGATTCGTAGAGGCTGTCTGGAATATTCGCCATGCTGGCCATATACATAACCATATAGTATCCGATTGCTTGCCATACCATCGCGATCACAATGCTGTAGATTACCAATTTCTGGCTACCAAGCCAAAGAATCGGATTCTCCGCCCCCGCTTGCCCTCGGAACAGATTCAGGAAAGAATTCAGCAATCCCTGCGTGGGGTCATAGATTGCGGAAAAAATTGCGCTGATAACCACAACAGAAAGTATATTCGGAATATAAAACACTACCCGGAAGAAAGTCTGCCCTTTGATCTTCTCCCTGGTCAGGATAGCCGCAAAAATAATCGCCAGGGCAAAGGTCACGATCGTTACCAAGACGATCAGAAGTATGCTGTTTTGGAAGGCTTGATAAAATTTATCGCTCTGGAAAAGCGTTATAAAATTATTAATTCCCACAAAGGTTTTCTCCGCAGTATAGCCGCCCCATTTAAACAGCGACATCCGGAATACATCCAGGGTAGGGATGATCATAAAAATAAAAAAGAGGATCACCGCCGGCGCCAGGCAAAAAAATACAAAGCGCCCTCTTCCCTTCTTTTTACTCATAGCCGACTCCTTTCTCCTGAAAAACGGACGGTAGGCCTACCGTCCGTTTTCTGGTTTACATCTTTTTATGCTGCTTATTTCAAAGCCCCGCGAAGTGCATCGCTGTCCTCTTTGATCTGATTTACCCAGTCATCCTTTGTCTTATCTCCGCTTACCAGGGAATTGATAGGATCAAAGAAAGTGGTACGCACGGTAACTCCCTCTACCGGATCAGTGGTTGCAAACGCATCCATGACTGCCACGGCGCCTGTATCGTAGATGGAGTAATAAATCTTTGCATCGCCTTCCAGTTTATCCGCCATCCCCTGGATCGGCTGGATAGCTCCTCCGTCATTGGCGAAAATTTCTGCTGCCTCATCAGAATACAGATAAGCGATAAACTGTTTGCCGAGATCCTTATTTACAGCTCCTTTCGGCATCCAAATCTGTTCAAAGAAAGTATAGGATGCTCTCTCTCCGCCTTCCTCTACAGCGGGAAGAGCGGTGAAACCCCATTCAAAGCCGTCTGCTCTCGGTGCATCCGCCATCTCGCCGATCACCCAGTTTCCATTTGGCATAAACAACGCTTTATTATCCAGAACCAGCTGCTGGTTCTTTCTAAAATCATTGTCGTTGGCATTGGCCGGGGTTGTTTTTTCGGTATATTCAGCCAGTTTTGCTATGATATCAAAAGCCTTCTGCGCTCCCTCAGTATCCCAGATGCCCTCCTCATACTTCAGAGCTTTCTGGAAATCCTCGTTGCCCATTGATTCATGCAGCAACGCATAGAAGAATGCATCAAAGTATCCAGCCGTTGGATAGGTAAACAATGCAATACCCTCTTCTGCAGCAATGTCTCCCAATTCCCACATCTCATCCCAGGTCTCGGGAACTTCCCAGCCTTTCTCCTCAAACAAGCCTTTGTTATAAAACAGGCCGCAGGGACCATAGAACATCGGCATCAAATAAGTCTTGCCGTCTTCATAGGGGTTTGTAATAGAGTTTTCCACAAATCCCGGAAGAATCTTTTCCTTAACGGTCACATCCTCCCCTGGTACTGTCATCTCCAGCACATCTGTCATTTCTTCTACATTATTGTCCTTTACAAAGGTTTCTGTCAGCGCAGATTCCGCTCCTACCGCTCTTAAAATCACATCCGGATAATCTCCCGATTTCATAGCCGGAGTAATGATATCTTCCAGCTTTTTGTCAATGGTCAGCTCCACCGTCACGCCCGGATTTGCCTCTTCAAATTTAGCACAGACATTTTTCCACATATCCTGGCCATAAGCGGTTTCCACAGCCGCTACCTTCAACGTAGTCTCTTCGCCGTCCGCTGCTGCCGTAAGCC
Source organism: Candidatus Limivivens merdigallinarum (assembly GCA_018713105.1). Lineage (GTDB taxonomy): Bacteria > Bacillota > Clostridia > Lachnospirales > Lachnospiraceae > Limivivens > Limivivens merdigallinarum. The sequence goes on from DVFT01000082.1 coordinate 17,117, forward strand.
CCAGCCCGGATACCATACCTGCCAGCATGGACACAGATAACAAAACGCTCAATACTTTCTTTGTCTTCATGATCTTCCTCCTTGTATTTTATTTTCTGGCTTTATGGTACTTGGATTCTGTCCTGTTTTCAATCTTTTTCTTGCTCTATATTTTAGTTATATTGCTTTTATTGGTTTTTGTTATTGTATAATATGCTAACTTGTTTCCCTATTTCTTTTTCCATTTTTTATCTTTTTACTTGTTCGCGATACTTATAAATATGTATTTTTATGCATTTTGTCCATTGTTTCTCCGCAATCCTTTCTGTACAATGTATCTATCTATTAGCAGCACCTCAATATCACTAAAAATCAGGAGAAACCATTATGGGCAACCTAAAGTATTTGATCGATCAAGAACAACTTGTACATACACCTGGAAGGCTTCTTTCCGTTTCTTCCTCACGTTATGAAGGAGACTGGAAAAGCATCCCCCATACCCATAGCTTTGCTGAATTGTTTTACGTAAAAGCCGGCGAAGGTTCCTTCCTGGTGGAAGAAAAATCCTTTCCGATCCATGCCGGAGACCTGATCATTGTCAATCCCTCCGTGATGCACACAGAGACCTCCCTGACTGCAAAGCCTCTGGAATATATCTCCATCGGTGTGGAAAATCTGCGTTTTACCTTTCACAACCGCAAGGATTATCTGCTGTTTGCCTCTCACAGCGTTTCATGGAATCTGACCGGCTATTTTGTTTCCATTTTAAATGAAGCAAGTTCAGGCGCTTTAGGCAATGAGCTGGTCTGCCAGAATCTTTTGGAAATCCTGACCATCCAGCTTATGCGCTTCACTGACTCCGCTTTCAGCATGGTTCCCATCGAAAACCCCAACCGTTCCCTGAGCCATATCAAGCGGTATCTGGACTCCAATTACCAGGATGATATCACCCTGGATTCCCTCGCGCAAATGGCTCACTTGAATAAATATTATTTCAGCCATACCTTCAAAAAGCTATACGGCCAATCCCCCATCAGCTATCTGACCGACCGCAGAATACAGATCAGCCAGGATCTCCTTGTTTCCTCAGACTTCCGCATTTCTGAAATTGCAAGGTTCTGCGGCTTTTCTTCCCTGAGCTATTTTTCACAATGTTTCCGGAAAGCCTGCGGCATGAGCGCCCAGGCATACAGGCAGCTCCATCTGAAGCAGGATAGCGATTTATGACAGGTTCTTCATTAGCCTTCTCTTCACCGCTTTCCACTTCCTCAAGTGGCCGCTGATATACAGCACTCCCACCAGCATGATTCCATAGGCAAAGCCCAACGCGGTATCCGCTACCTTGCCCCAGACAGCATGCTCTGTGATCCCCATCGCGTCCAAAACCAAATATGCTGTAAACGCCGCCACTCCCGCAACCATCAGCACACACATTCTCCGTGCCAGCTTTTTCTTCTCTTCGTTGCTGTAATCCGCAACCTTTCGCACCGTATTTTCTAATTCTTTATCCACAACCTGTTCTCTCCTTTCTCCATCCAGAAGTTCTCCCAACTCCACTTCATAATAATCCGCAATTTGGATCAGCAGATCCAAGTCTGGCAGGTTGGCGCCGTTCTCCCATCTGGATACTGTTCTGTTGGAAACCTGCAGGATTTCCGCAAGCTGTTCCTGGGTAAGTTTTTTCTCTTTGCGGAGCTCTTTTAAAAAAGCGCCTGTCTTTTTCTGGTCCATTAGCTTCCCTCCTTCACTCATAAGTCTATCAGGAATCGCGGCAAATGAACAGGACATAAGGCGAGAATACGACGGTTTTCCGTCCGACATG
>DVFT01000083.1 GCA_018713105.1 Candidatus Limivivens merdigallinarum
GAATTCAACCTTCCGGAGGAAAGCATTTCCCTGATCATTCCCTCCCTGATTATCTATAAACGGTTTATGGATGAGATCCAGGCGGAGACGGTGTGGATGCCAGGGCTCAATCTGAACGACGGAAACGCCTATGATTATGCCAGCAAGAACGGAATTATCAAATCCGGGCACAACTTTGACGACGATATCATCGCCTCTGCGAGAAATATCGCAAAGCGGTACCAGTGCAGCAAGAGCCATATCAAGATTCTGGAGGAGCTTGCATTGAACGTCTTTGACCGGATGAAGAAAATCCATGGCTGCGGCAAGCGGGAGCGTCTGCTTTTGCAGATCGCGGTGATCCTCCACGGCTGCGGAAAGTATATTTCCTTAAGCGATGTGGCGGAATGTTCCTACCGCATCATCATGGCGACGGAAATCATCGGCCTGTCCCATATGGAGCGGGAAATGATTTCCTATATCGTCAAGTTTAACACGACGGATTTTGAATACTACGAGGAATTCAGCAAACACACAGCGATTTCCCGGGAGCAGTATCTGGTGATCGTGAAGCTGACGGCAATCCTCCGTCTGGTAAATGCGATGGACAGAAGCCACAAACAGAAATTTGACGATGTGAAGATTTCCCTGAAGGATGGGGAGCTTTTGATTCTGGTGAACACCCAGGAGGATATTACCCTGGAAAAAGGGCTGTTTCCTGAAAAGGCGGAATTCTTTGAGGAGGTATTCCATATCCATCCGGTGATCCGCCAGAAAAAGTCAATGTAGGGAGGAAGGAAGAATGGCGAATATCGATTTCAATCAATCAGACTATTATACCAACCGGGAGCTGAGCTGGCTGTCCTTTAACGACAGGATTCTGGGGGAGGCGCGTGACAAGACGATCCCCTTGTTTGAGAGGATGAAATTTTTAAGCATCACGGCTTCCAACCTAGATGAGTTTTTCATGGTGCGTGTCGCATCCCTGAAGGATATGGTACACGCCGGATATACCAAGAAGGATATCGCGGGGCTGACTGCCAGCGAACAGCTGAATCTGATTCAGGAAGTGACGCATAAGCTGATGGAACGGCAGTACAGCACCTACAACCGATCCCTGCTTCCGGCGCTGAAGCAGAACTCCCTTACGGTGATCACTCATCATGAGGATCTGAACAAAGATCAGAAAAGCTTTGTGGATAAGTATTTTGAAGAAAATGTCTATCCGGTATTGACCCCAATGGCTATGGATTCTTCGAGACCCTTCCCCCTGATCCGGAACAAATCCCTGAATATCGGCGCCCTGATCGCCAAGAAAGGGGAGGAGAAGGCAAAACTTGAATTTGCCACGGTCCAGGTTCCGTCAGTTCTTCCGCGCATCGTAAATCTGCCGGATGGAAAGAATGGGGATAAGAGGGTCATCCTCCTGGAGGAGATCATTGAGCGGAATATTGGGCAGCTGTTCCTGAATTATGACGTTGTCTGTGCCCATCCCTACCGGATCATCCGAAATGCGGATCTGACCATTGATGAGGATGAGGCTGCGGATCTCCTGATCGAAATCCAAAAGCAGCTGCAGAAGAGAAAATGGGGAGAGGTGATCCGCCTGGAGATTGAGGACGGTATGGAGGAGAAACTCCTGAAGACCCTGAGAAAAGAATTTAATATCAAAGAGCAGGATATTTACAGTATCCAGGGACCGCTGGATCTCACTTTTTTGATGAAGCTGTACGGGATGAAAGGATTCGATGACCTGAAGATCAAGCCCTATACGCCCCAGCCTGTTCCGGGGATGGTAGAGGATGAGGATATTTTTACCCAGATCCGGAAAGGGGATATCCTGCTTCATCACCCGTATATGACCTTTGATCCGGTGGTGGATTTTGTGAGACAGGCGGCAAAGGATCCGGACGTCCTTGCCATCAAGCAGACCCTGTACCGTGTCAGCGGCAATTCCCCCATCATCAAGGCGCTGGCGCAGGCTGCTGAGAACGGCAAGCAGGTGTCCGTCCTTGTGGAGCTGAAGGCACGTTTTGACGAGGAGAACAATATCATCTGGGCACAGATGCTGGAGAAGGCGGGCTGCCACGTGATCTACGGTCTGGTGGGGCTGAAAACCCACAGCAAGATCACTCTGGTGGTGAGAAAAGAGGAAGACGGAATCCGCAGGTATGTGCATTTGGGAACCGGCAATTATAACGATTCCACGGCAAAGCTCTATACAGACTGCGGACTCTTGACCTGTTCGGAACCCATTGGGGAGGATGCGACGGCGGTGTTCAACATGCTGTCCGGTTATTCCGAGCCTAAGAGGTGGAACCGTCTGAGTGTGGCGCCTCTGTGGCTCCGCGATAAATTCCTGAGCCTGATCAAACGGGAGGCAAACAATGCCCGTCAGGGCAAGCCAGCCGCGATCATAGCCAAAATGAATTCCCTCTGTGACAAGGAAGTGATCGCCGCCCTCTATGAGGCTTCTGCGGCAGGCGTCAAGATCGATCTGATCATCCGGGGAATCTGCTGCCTGAAGGTGGGCATTCCGGGCGTCAGTGAGAATATCAGCGTCCGTTCCATCGTGGGCAACTTCCTGGAGCACGCCAGGATTTTCTACTTCCTGGATAACGGGCAGGAGGAGCTTTACATGGGAAGCGCGGATTGGATGCCGAGAAACCTGGACAAACGTGTGGAGATCATGTTCCCCATCGAGGATGAGAGGCTGAAAAAAGAGGCAAAGCATATCCTGGATATCCAGCTGGCAGACAATACAAAGGCGCATGTGATGCAGGATGACGGAACCTATGCCAAGATCGATAAGCGGGGAAAGACGCTGATCTGTGCGCAGGAATATTTCTGCCAGGAAGCGGTCGAGAGGGCGACCAAGCCGGATGAGGTGAAAAGCCGGAGAGTCTTTATTCCGGCAGAACCCATGAGAGAAGAGGAAGAAACCAAATAGACGAGAGAAAACGACGTACAAGGCGGCACGGTGAAGGATTGGTTCACCGTGCCGTTCAATTCCTGCGGGCAACGAGCCAAGCGGATATGCTTGCATGTCCATTTGACGTAGGTGTGCCTGGCAGTAGGAAGGATGCCGCCAAAGGCAAGGCATCATCGTGAGGCAGGGTCTGAAGGAAGCTGGTTAGGGATCAGAAAGGCTGCCCCAAGGAGGGCTTCAGCAGATAGCGTTCGATGATCTCAGCCACACCGTCCTGGTTGTTGTCCCTGGTGGTGACCCAGTCGGCAGCCTCCTTGACGGCGGCATCGGCATTTTTCATGGCAACGCCCAGACCGGCGGTTTGAATCATGGGAATATCGTTTTCCGCGTCTCCCACCGCGATGGTGTCTGCAAGGTCTGCATGCAGATATTCGCAGAGATAGCGGACAGCGGTTCCCTTGGAGACGCCCACAGGCACATGTTCCAGATACCAGTCGTTGGAGAAAAAGCGATCCAGCTTTCCGGAAGCCCAGGAAGCAGTGGCATCCCGGAACCGGAGCAATTTTTCGTGGTCGGTAAAGCTGATCACGATCATTTTGCAGGGGGGAGAAGGTAGCGCCTCGATGACGTCCGGAACCACCCGGAACGGCACCTTGGTGGAAGCGTGATAGCGTTTCACCTCATCACTTGCCCTGGTGCACAGAATCTGTTTGTCATCGTAGGTCTGGCAGTGAAGACCGAACGATTCTGCTTCCTGGAAGACATACTTCACCTGGTCCAGGGGAATCGTTTTTTTGTAAATGCTCTTTCCGGCAGAAAAATCATAGATTTCCCCGCCATTAAAGGCGATCACGTAACAGCCCTCCCGGTCAAGCTGTAAGGTCTCTGCCTGGAGCTTGGCGCTGACCAGAGGGCGCCCGGTACTGATCACCACCTGATGCCCCTGGTCCAGGGCGCGGTTGATGGCATCGCGGTTTCCGGAAGTAAATTCTTTGTTGTCATTAAACAGGGTTCCATCCAAATCGGTAAATAAAATCATCCTCTTGCCTCCCGTAGCTTTTCTAATGGTTCATAAGGAATCCTCAAATTTCCACGTCCGGTGCCAAGCGAGATGGAGGGCTTGTTGGAGCCGTGGAAATCCGAGCCTCCGGAGATCAGAAGCCCCTGTCTGCGGGCAAGCCTTAAGACAAAGCTTTCTTCCTCCGGCGTGTGGGTGGAATAGAGCGCCTCGATTCCGAGAAGCCCTGCGTTTTTCAGCTCCTCAATCAGAGTGAGAAGCCCCTCTTCTGTGAGACGGTAGAGCAGGGGATGTGCCAGGATAGGAATCCCGCCGGTGGAACGGATCAGGCGGACAGCCTGGGCGGGGGAAACCTTCTCCCTGGGGACAAAATAGGGGCAGTCATCTCCGATGTAGCGGGAAAACGCCTCTTTCATCTCCTTTACATAGCCGTGATCCTTCAGATATCTGGCAAAATGAGCCCGGGTCCAGATGGCTTTCCCAAAAGCGGCTTCCATCTGCTCCCAGGAAATGTCAATGTTGCCCAGATCGTGAAGCTTTGCGATCATCTTTCGGTTGCGGATATTCCTGGAATCCTGGAAAAGATGAACCTCCGACAAAAAGCGGGGGCTTTTCCGGTCCAGTTCCAGACCGACGATATGGATATCTTTTCCCTGATATTCCGTAGAAAATTCAATTCCTGGGATCAGTTCGATCTCAAATTCCTGGCAAGCGCTCAAGGCGTCCGGGATTCCATCGACCGTGTCGTGGTCCGTCAGCGCAAAGGCAGTAAGCCCTGTATCCTTTGCAAGCTTTGCAAGCTCGTAAGGGGTGAGCGTCCCGTCCGAGTAAGTAGAATGTACATGCAGATCAATGAGTTTCATAAGAATCCTTTCTTTCGTTTTTGTCATATCCCTAGTATACGAGTTTGAAAAAATACTTTCAATAGTAAATTCGGAAAGTCTGTGATACAATGAGGGTGTTGTCCCGGGAATCTTTCCGGGAGACAGAAACGAAGAATAAGCAAAATGGAGGAAACGATGAGTCAGCAGATTGAATATTTGAGAGCACAGGGCGTATCGGAGCAGCTGATCAGACAGGTGGAGGGATTTCGGGAGACCTATCCTGTGGAGGAAAAGGTGCAGAGCCGTATCGTCACTCCCATGATGGCATTTTATGGGAAAGAGGTTCTGGAAATGGCGGTGGCAGGTCTCCTTGCCGGGGAGAATCTCCTGCTCTGCGGCTCCAAGGCAACGGGCAAAAACCTTTTGGCGGACACTCTGGCTTGGATTTTCGGAAGACCTTCCTATAATATATCCTTCCATGTGAATACGGACAGCAGCACGCTGATCGGAACGGATACGTTCGTGGACAATGAGGTGAAGCTGAGAAAAGGCCCCGTCTATCAATGTGCCAGATACGGCGGCTTCGGGATCCTGGATGAGATCAACATGGCGAAAAATGACGCCGTTTCCGTACTCCATGCAACCTTGGACTACCGCAGAATGATCGATGTACCGGGGTATGACAAGATCGATCTCCATCCTGCCGCCAGGTTCATCGGCACGATGAATTATGGGTATGCTGGGACGAAGGAGCTCAATGAGGCATTGGTCTCCCGGTTCATGGTCATCAATATGCCGTCTATTACAGAGGAAACCTTATTGAAGATTATGAGGGATCTCTATCCGGATGGCAGGGAAGAGGCGATGAAGCTGTTTTCCGGTTTGTTCCTGGATATCCAGAAGAAGGCAGAGAACAGTGAGCTTTCCACAAAGGCGCTTGATTTGAGAGGGCTCCTTGGCGCGCTGCGCCTGATTAAAGGAGGGTTACCCCCGAGAAGCGCCATCAATATGGGGATCGTAAACAAATGTTTCGATGTGTTTGAACGGGAAATGGTGGAAGATATCGTGCGTACCAGGATCCCGGAGCGGTTAAGCTGTGAGGATGTCTTTGTATCCGGAATAAAGGCACAGGAAATGGAAGAGGAAAAAACCGCAAAACGCCGGGAAATGCCGGAAGGAGAGTAGCACATGGGAGAACGAGAAGAATCCCTCCATGAGGAGCAGAAGGCAGAAGTGGAGAACCGCATGAGAAACCTGCTCTGGACCGTCAGCGGGGATTACGGGCTGGATACGGAGCTGGACATTGCATCTTTTCAGAAGGCGAAGGATATTTCCATCTATGACGCCATCAAGAAAGGCGCCTTTGCACGGTATTTTGATACGGAAGCCTTCGGGCTCTATCTGGTGAAAAAAATCTACCTGGGCGCGGAGGAAGCACCGTTGGTCGGCATTGCCCAGCTCTGCGCGGACAGCGCCTCCATCGATCGGTTGACGCAGGAGCGTCCCGGGGTGCCGGATATCCAGAGGAGCGCTTTTGAGAGCATCCTGGAACACGATTTCCGGCGGATGAATGAGAGTTTTCAGGGGAGGATGAAGATTGCCTACATGCGTTCCGTCCTTTCCGGTGAGGAACATGCAGAACGCAGGATCGCACAGGAGCTTTCGAAAATCAAAAGCCTGAAGGGGAGCAGGGATACCATGGAGATCATCCGCTGTGTGGATGAAATCTATAACCGTGCCATTGACCGGGGCTTTGAACGGAGAGTGGGGAATCTGGAAAAGGTTCTTTCCATCTCAGTGTCAGAGCTGAAGGATTATGACTGGCAGGACTATCTCAGGGAAGAGGCAGAGGAGGCAAGGCTTGAGGAATACGTAAGGCAGATGCAGAACAATCTGACCCGCATGCTGGAGGAGGATTCCGAGGAGAAGGAGAAGAGAAGCGGCGGCGTGATCCTGCTGGATCAGGAGGCTGTAGACAAAATGTACTCCTACATGGAGCTGAACTACGGCCGTTCCTATCTCAGCGAAAAGGAACAGGAGCAGAAGAACCGGCGTCTGTGCCGGGGAGCCCACAGCGACTGCAGCCTTTATTACACGGATGGGATCCTGAAAGGGCTGGTGAAGGTCAATGCCCAGTCAGAGCTGGCTGCCAGGACGAAGGAAATGAACCTCCGCTTCTACCGTCAGCACCGCCGAATTACCAGACAGAACATTGAGGTATTATCCGCCATCCTGAAAAGGGCGCTGGTTGCCAGAAACGAGGACGAAGAATTTCTCTCAGAGTATGGGAAGATTGTGCCAAACCGCCTGTGGCGTCTGGGAAGAGCCAGTGAAAAAAAGCTTTTTCTTCGGACCATCCACAGGGAGAGTTCAGATTTTGCGGTGGAGGTTTTGATCGACGCCAGCGGCTCCCAGAGAAACCGGACCAGCCAGGTAGCACTCCAGGGATATATCTTGAGTGAAGCGCTGAGCAATGCAGGGATCCCCCACCAGGTCATGGGATTCTGCAGTTTTTGGGATTATACGGTGATGAGACGGTTCCGGGACTACGACGAGGACGCTTCCGCCAATGAGCAGATCTTCGAATTCTACGCTTCCGCCAACAACAGGGACGGGCTTGCCGTCCGCGCCGCCGGCGACAGTCTGGATGGACGACCGGAGGAACATAAGATCCTCATCGTCTTAAGCGATGGCAGACCCAACGACATCATTGTCAACCGCCCCAACAGCAAGAACCCTACGCCCTATTTCGGCGACTATGCGGTCAAGGATACCGCCTACGAGGTGAGAAAGCTTCGAAACCGCGGAATCGCGGTCCTGGGGGTGTTTGCGGGGGAAGAGAAGGATCTGGGGGCGGAAAGGAGGATCTTCGGGAAGGATTTTGCCTATATCCGGGAGATTGAGAATTTTTCCCATGTGGTGGGGAGATATCTGAGAAAGCAGATCATCGATTAAATGGGCTGCCGCTTTATTGGCGGCAGCCCAAATCACAGAGACGGTTATTTGATGGAGGCTTTGGAAGATACCCCTTTCTTTTTCAGCAGCGTCCGGTAGGCGGACCGCTTGCCTTTCGGAACTTTGATGACCAGTTTTTTGTAGTTTTGCTTTCCGGCTCTGGTAAACGCCTTGCTTCCGACACCCTTGGAAGTCAGCTTCTTTGTCTGAATGGTTACGGAGGTCAGACTGGAACAGTTATAGAAGGCTCTGCTTCCGATCTTGGATACCTTTGACGGAATGGTAACTTTCTTGAGAGAGGTACAATGTTCAAAAGCGGAATTCCCGATGGACGTAATATTTCTGCCCAGGGTAACGCGGGTCAGCTTTTTGCATCCATAAAATGCTTTGGAACCGATGCGGGTGACATTCCTGGAGATTGTCACCGTTTTCAGGTTCTTTTTGTTTTTGCAGGCATTGCTTGCAATGGAGTTCACCTTGTAAGTCACACCGTTCAATTTGATTTGGGACGGAATGGTGAGCGAGGTGCCTTTTACGTTTTTGGCACTTGTATAGGTAACTGTGGATCCGTCTTTGTTGACCGTGTAAATGCTCTTTGTCTTCGGATCCGTCAATTTGGATCCAACCTTGGATCGTATGATTTTGAAATTTGCGGTGACCGTTCCGAAATAGTGATTGATGCCTCTTACTTTTACGGTGGCGGTTCCGACTTTTTTGTTGTTGGTATAAGTTACTTTATAATCGGTTCCTTTTTTTAGAGTGCGCCCATTCAGCTTCACATTCACGCTGGGCTGGATGTTTTTGCCGGTATATACATAGGAAGCCTTAAGACCGCTGATCTTTGCCTTCCCCAGGCTGATATAGCAGCTGATGCCGTTTTTCTCTGCATATTGTTCCGCGAAAGAACCGGCTTCCGTGTAAATGGCAGCGCTCACAACGTGGCTGTAGTCGTTTGTCCAATATGCTCCGGTCCAGAGAATATCTTCGCCAATGGTGGTCACACTGGATGGAATCGTGATTTTTTTCAGCGCATCGCAGTTATAAAAGGCTTCTTTCCCAATGCTGATCAAACCAGACTCGATCTCCACTTCCGTGAGGCTGTCAAAGCCCGCAAAGCAGCTTTCCGGAATACTGGTAATTCCGCTCTTTATGACGATTTTCCGAACCTGATCCCGGATGGAAGTCCACGTTCCGCTGGAATAGGAATATCCGTAGGACGTGGACGAGAGCGGGGAACGGCCTTCTTCCTCTTCCACAGAAATTTCTCCGGTCCCAGATAGGGTGAGTACGCCTCCGGAAAAATTCCAGGATGCAGTTTCGCCTGCGATCCGATACATTTTTTTGTCTGTGCTGCCGGTGGAAGCGTCGATGGAATAAAAGTTGACCATGTTTTCGTTGGAAGCATAGTATACGACTTTGGAACCCTTGACAATGGGCTGGCAGTCTGAGACCGGCGCCGCGCTTGTGAATTCGCTGCTGATTTTGTTGCCGTTTCCATCTATAAATACATAATGAAGAATACTGGATGAGAGACTGTCATCTGTGCTTCCGTCTCCAGTGCCATCGGTTTCTTCCCAGGAGATGAGGAAGCGATTGTCATTGATTTTTGTGAGTTTTACACCCAGAAAGGACTTTCCGCCTCCGGTGTAATTAGTCAGCCATTTGACCGTTGTAGCGCTTTCTGAAAAATTGGACATGGGGGTTACGGTCAGATAGATGTTATGGGGTGTGTCTGAGGTAACGCTGTCGTATTTGGACTGGTCAATGGAGGTTCCGATGCAGAGTACATTATTTGAGGAAAGTTCCATGCCGTCTACGCTGGCATAGCAGCTGATCGCCCAGGCAGAATCCCTGGAACCGCCGTATGGAAGAACCGATAAAGTCTGTTGCTCCAACGTCTCCGCATTATATTTGGAGAGAACCGTACTTCTGGATCCTTCGCTCTGTTCCAGCACATATAAATTGGAATCCTTTGCCTTGATGTACTGGGCAAAGGAGTGCCAGAGGTCGCAGCTGACAATGTTCCCTGTCATGGACGAGGTGTTGACTGCGATCATCAGAAATCCCTGATGTCCCTGACCATACATGGGATCCACATATCCTTCATGACCGGTTACGATATAAAGAGTCCCGTTATGTTCCGCAAACTCTACGCATCCATAATCGAAGGGATAGCGCACCTCACCGCCGAACAGTTCCGGATTGCTGGTGATGGATGCGGCTCCGATCCGGTTCCAGCCAGTGTCGTATTTGATCACTCGGATCACTTCGGCAGTGTCAGACTCTGCTGTGTTCGCCTGGCCTTCCACAAGATAATAGGCGTTCGTCCCAGCATAAAAACCGCCCCACAGTTCCAGTTCCATGGGCAGGGATTTCTTGCTTTGGAGATTGAACTGGTTGTCATAGTATTCGATACGGATGGTGTTGTCCTGGCGAAACACTCTCATATAGCCGGTGCTGGTAGCGACTAGATTGGAACTCTTTCTTAGGCCGATGTTTAGATTGTTCGCGGCAGTAGGAACAAGGCTGGAAGAAGCTTTCGAGCCATCCCCTGCAAAAAGCAGCAGACACACAAAAGCAGCCAGAAAAAATATGGCGGATAAGTTCCTGTTTAAATAATTTCTTTTCGTAATCTTAGCTTTCATAGATTTCTCCTCCTTTTTCATCGAGGCATTTAGAAATCCAAGAGATGGAATCCTTGAATAAAAAATGCACAAAAAGAAATGCCTGATTACTTATAATATAGGAAAATACAACAAGAAAGTCAATAGTATGCGTAGAACATTACTATCAGCTTCGCGAGTAAAAAGGTCTTGCAGTATGTACGGATAAAAAAACAAAAAAAGTAAAAAAATAGCTTGCTTTTTTGTAACTTCTTTGATATGATACTAACTGTCCGGTTCGTTGGTCAAGCGGTTAAGACGCCGCCCTCTCACGGCGGAAACAGGGGTTCGATTCCCCTACGAACTGTCTAAGGTCTGAAGTTGGTTGCTTCAGATCTTTTTTTGTATTCGCTAAAATTCTGACAGACTACCATATTTTTTATTACAAAATTCTTAGGAAGACTTCCTTGACTGCCATGGAAAGACACATGAACGTGTATGTGACACAAATACAAAAAACATAAGAATGTTCGTGAAACACGGAAAAAGTGCTTGCAGTTTTGTGCATTTTGCGGTATAGTGAAAGAAAAAGGAGGTGGCTCTTATGGGCGAAATGATGTGGGCACTTGTCAAGGACAAACCGGAGAAAGGCTTGGTACTGAAGAAGGTTCCGGTACCAACCGTCGGCAAAAACGATGTGAAGATTAAGATTCACAAAACAGCAATCTGTGGGACGGACGTACATATCTACAACTGGAATGATTGGGCACAGCACACAATTCCCATCGGCCTGACGGCAGGCCATGAATACGTGGGAGAGATTGTGGAAGTGGGAGAGAATGTGGAAGGCTTCAAGATTGGCGACCTGGTGTCCGGCGAAGGGCATATTGTCTGTGGAAAATGCCGGAACTGCCTGGCAGGCATGAAGCATCTGTGCAAGGACACTCAGGGAGTAGGCGTGAACCGCAACGGCGCTTTTGCGGAATACCTGGTGATCCCGGCGACCAATGCATGGCACTGTGCACCGAATATCCGCGAAGAACTCTATGCGATCTTTGATCCGCTGGGAAATGCGGTACATACTGCATTGACCTATGATATGACCGGGGAGGACGTACTGATCACCGGCGCAGGTCCCATCGGAATGATGGCAGCTGCGATCTGCCGGCATGTAGGCGCCCGCCATGTCGTGGTAACGGACATGATCGAGTACCGGCTGGATCTGGCGAAAAAGCTGGGTGCAACCCGTACGGTGAACTTAAAGGAAGAGAAGCTTACCGACGTGATGAAGGAGATCGGTATGAAGGAAGGCTTTGACGTAGGACTTGAGATGTCTGGAAACCAAGGCGGCTTCAATGATATGATCAACAACATGAAGAATGGAGGAAAGATAGCCCTTCTGGGACTTCAGAGAGCAGACGCCCAGATCAACTGGGAAAAGGTGATTTTCAACCAGCTGAATATCAAGGGAATCTACGGAAGAAAAGTTTGGGAGACTTGGTACAAGATGACCACTATGCTTCAGAGCGGGTTGGACGTAGACGCAGTCATTACACACCGCTTTGACATTAAGGATTACGAGTTGGGTTTTGAGGCAATGAACAGCGGGCATTCCGGAAAGGTCATTCTGGATTGGTCAAAAGCATCGGAAATGTAAGGAGGAGACGACATGTCCTGGAAAGAAGAAATTCTCGGTATTTACGCAAAAGAAGTAGATGATATCAAAGAGGCAGGGCTGTTTAAAGGAGAAGCGCCCATTGCCTCTCCGCAGGGAGCCAAGGTGAAACTTTCGGACGGCAGGGAAGTCATCAATATGTGCGCTAACAATTACCTGGGTCTTGGGAATGATCAGAGGCTGATCGATGCGGCAAAGAAGACCTATGACGAGAAAGGATACGGGCTGGCATCCGTTCGTTTTATCTGCGGTACTCAGGATATCCATAAGCAGCTGGAAAAGAAGATTTCCGGTTTCCTGGGAACAGAAGATACCATTCTCTATTCTTCCTGTTTTGATGCCAATGGAGGTCTGTTTGAGACCATCCTGACGGCAGAGGATGCAGTGATCAGCGACGAGCTGAACCATGCCAGCATCATCGATGGCGTGAGACTCTGCAAAGCAGCGAGATACCGCTACAAAAACAACGATATGGCGGATCTGGAGGCAAAGCTTCAGGAAGCTGATAAAGCTGGGGCAAGGATCAAGCTGATTGCCACAGACGGCGTCTTTTCCATGGATGGCATCATCGCAAATCTGCAGGGAATCTGTGAATTGGCAGAGAAATATCACGCTTTGGTGATGGTGGACGACAGCCATGCAGCAGGCTTTGTGGGCAAGACCGGACGTGGAACGGCAGAATACTGCGGTGTGCAGGGCAAGGTGGATATCATTACCGGTACCCTTGGCAAAGCACTGGGAGGAGCCAGCGGCGGATATACCAGCGGCAGGAAAGAGATCATCGACCTGCTCCGCCAGAGAAGCCGCCCCTATCTGTTTTCCAACACCCTGGCGCCGGCAATCGCAGGAGCCAGCATGGCAGTGTTCGATATCTTGGAGAAGGATACTTCCCTGAGAGACCATCTGGAGGAGACAACAGCCTATTACCGGGAGGAATTGACGAAAGCAGGATTTGATATCATTCCGGGCGTACATCCAATCGTTCCAGTAATGCTGTACGATGAACGTCTTGCCGGAGAATATGCGAAACGTATGATGGAAAAAGGAGTGTATGTGGTTGCGTTCTCCTATCCGGTCGTACCCAAGGGAAAAGCCAGAATCCGTACGCAGGTCTGCGCTACCCATACCAAGGACGATATCGATTACATCGTAAAATGTTTCAAAGAAGTGCGTGACGAAATCCAGAAATAACCTTTGAATTTTCTTGAAAAATCCCTCCTTACCTTTTATAATGAGGTTAAAGGAGGGATTTTTATGGGAAGGAATCAGAAAATTATCCGAAAATTTTTGTTAAGTACTATCTTTGTTCTCTGCCTGACATTATTTGTACCCGGTTTCCAGGAAAACGTCAGGGCTGCTGTAAGGCTTAGTGAAAAGAATATCACGATGGTGACGGGCGGAAGGAAGAGGCTGACTGTGAAGGGAACCAAAAAGAAGGTCGTCTGGAAAAGCAGCAACAAGAAGGTTGCCACAGTAGTAAACGGTATGGTGAGGGCAAAAAAGCGGGGAACCGCCAGGATTACGGCAAAGGTTTCCGGAAAGACGCTCCGCTGCAAGGTTGTCGTGAAGGAAAAACCGACGATCGTGGCTTCCACAGTCGTGACCGGCAAAAACCAGGATTTTGCCACGGCGGTGACGGTTGCCAGCGTGGGAAGCAAGAATGCATATTTTCAGAAAGAAGCTTACCTGGTGAATGGCAGGACACGGACACCGCTTCGGATGATTGACGGGACGAAGACGCTTGAGAGCGGAAACATCGTCCTGAAGTACAGAGCGATCGTCCGGCCGACCACCCTGAAAAAAATGAAGGTGTATATGATCTACTACATTGACAGTAGTATGGGTCCGATGAAGATAACGAAGAATTCCAAGATCGAATCGTATTTCACCTATGACGGGCTGAAATACAAGGTGACGATCACTAATCAGCCCTCGAAAGCAAGCAAGGTTGTCAGGGTTGGTTGATTGCTTTTTGGGATTGAAGATGGTTTCCGGCAGTTTCTGTCGGCGCAGCAAAAATATTGCGGAATGCGAAGTGATTTGATATAATAAAATTCAAAGAAACCAGTGAATGATCGGAAAAGGAGAGAAAATATGAGGACGAAAAAAGCATTTCTTCTGGCGGTGATATTTTTGCTTGTGCTTTGTTCGGCGCCGGTAAGCGCTGCGTCTTACAAAATTAGTAAAAAGAGTGTAACGCTGTATATGCCCGGACAAACAAAAACACGGCTGAGCGTAAAGGGAGGCAGTAAAAAAGCCAGAAACTGGTCGTCAAGTAAAAAAAGTGTTGCTACTGTTTCGGCGAATGGGACAGTTACTGCCCGTAAACCGGGAAAGACGATAATTAGCGTCCGCTGCGGCAAACAAAAACTAACTTGCAGCGTTACAGTAAAAAGAGCTCTGAAAAAAGTAAAGACAGGGTATGTCTACAACAAAAAAACCCCCGGGGGAATCGGGAAAGACAGTACAAGCCTGATTGTGTTAAAGGTATCAGGCAACAGGATTAAATTCTTATTTACATTTATGAGCGCTTCCGGCCGCATGGTAGATACGAATGTGATCACTGCCAGAATAAGCGGAAATAAAGTTTCTGCGTTTCGTTGGAAGGACAGTAATGGAAAAACCGGAACAGGTACTTTGAGTTTTGGACAAAAGAAGGTTACGATTCGGATGAAGAGCGCTGGATATTATTTGTGGCCAACGAAAGCAGTCTTTCGCTTTCAGAAAACGCTGGGAAAGGAAGAGATCAGGCGTTTATCGGAAGGTTGGCTATAGAGCAAAACATCTTAAGAATTTCAGATCTTAGCCTGGCATGGATCAATGGTTTCATGTCAGGCCATTTGATAATCGAGAGTTGACGTCAACAACCGGGCATGGTATAGTACATTCATCGGGACATGGTTCTAATGTCCTGTTTG
>DVFT01000084.1 GCA_018713105.1 Candidatus Limivivens merdigallinarum
GCTAAACTGACCAGACGTACAGTTGCGCGAATCCTTGAGGGAATTAAGCCGTACACCTTTGCCATGTTCAAAAATAACCCGGAGGAGTTTATTACAAAGGCTATCCGCCTGATCAACGAGCAGAAAGCTACGATGATCGTGGAGCAGATTACTTATAATCAGACCGGAGGAACCTACGACAGTACCATCTTTACAGCCGAAAAGAATACGGATTTTTCCAAGGCGTATCGGGCAAAGAAGAATGTACAGGACTATGTATTTGCGGACGGTTATGCAAAAGACGGCCAGAGCGTGGAGAGAAAGTTCGCTGAGGATATGGATTTAGCAGAGGAAGTCTGCGTTTACGCCAAACTTCCGAAGGGATTCTCTATTCCGACTCCGGTCGGCAATTACTCGCCTGACTGGGCGATTGCTTTCAACAAGGGTACGGTAAAGCACATCTTCTTTATTGCCGAGACAAAAGGTACGATGGAAACGCTGAATCTGAAGCCGATTGAAAAAGCAAAGATTGACTGTGCAAGGAAATTGTTCTCAGAACTCTCATCGGCGGATGTGGTTTACGACAGCGTTGATAGTTATCAGCATCTGCTGGATATAATGGAAAGCCTGTAAGCAAGATAAAGGCATGAGAATGATTGTAACTTTTTAATTTTTCCCCACCTTTTAATTATTCCAAAATCACTACACCGCAAGGCTGACACCCTGCCATATTGCGGGGCGGCAGCAGGACAACAGAACACATAAAACAAGGGCTTCCAAAGTCAGCGCATGACCTCGGAAGCCCTTATTTCAAGCCTTTTTCGGCGGTTTTTGCCCCGGAGAGGGCTTTTTCTTTTGTATCAAAATCAGTAGGAACATCGAGCCTGTTTGCGAATATCATAGCCAATGCAGTCTATCCAATGGACACCCAGATCAATATGCTGATTAACTCCTTAGACAACTATACCTTGGAGCTGAATCTGAATCGGATCTCACCCTACTATCTGTACAGCGAAGTGGTTTCCACGGTGATGAATCCGGCAGTGCGTTCTATCAATGTGGTGACGGTAAGCCAGCTGGAGGGCGCGATCTCAGGATACCTTTCCTTTGGACAGAGCCTGCTTCTGATCTGGCCCCATCTGGTGGGAATGCTGGCACTGATGCTTGCTGCTTTTGTATGCTCCTATGTGGGCTTTATGCGGCAGGAAATCCGCTCCAGCTAACAAAGAAAAAGGAGGAGCTGCCCTTATTGGGCAAGCTCCTCCCACTGTTCATAGAGTATCTCCAGCTTTTCTGCAATCTCAGCCTTTTCCTTGCTGAGCTCCACACATTTCGCTACATCGGTACAGACTTCCGGAAGCGCCATGCAGTCGTCAATTTCCTTATCCCTTGCCTCTAGGGCAGAGATCTCGTCTTCGGTTTTTTTGAGATCATTCTGCCGCTTGCGTTCTTGCGCCTTCAGCTCTTTCTGCTGCTGCCAGTCAAGCTTCGACTTGGTCTCTTCTTTTTGCTCTGAGTTCTCGGAGGCGGCATCGGGAGCATAGATGGCAGTCAATTCTTCTTTTTTCTCCAGATAATAATCGTAGTTTCCGATATAGTTGACCAGAGTGCTGCCGGTCAGCTCCAGGATCCTGGTGGCAGTCTGGTTGATGAAGTAACGGTCATGGGAGACATAGAGCACCGTACCCTCGTAGTTGTTCAGGGCATTCTCCAGAATCTCCTTGGAGGTGATGTCCAGGTGGTTGGTGGGCTCGTCCAGGATGATGAAGTTGGCATTGGAGAGCATGAGCTTTGCCAGGGAAACCCGCCCCCTTTCTCCGCCGCTTAAGTCCTGGATCCGCTTGAAGACGTCGTCTCCGGTGAAGAGGAAAGCGGCGAGGACATTTCGGATTTCGGTGTTGGTCATCTGCGGGTATTCATCGGAGATTTCCTCAAACAGAGTCTTCTCCATGTGCAGAACGTGATGCTCCTGGTCATAATAACCGATATGAACCTTGGTGCCCAGGGTAAAGCTCCCTTCGTCGGGAGACAGAAGCCCGTTTATAATTTTCAGCAGGGTCGTCTTCCCGGTCCCATTGTTGCCTATGATGGCAACCCGCTCTCCGCGCTTGATCTCAAAATTCAAGTGGGAGAACAAGGTATTTCCGTCAAAAGACTTCGCCAGGTTTTCTACGGTTAGGACGTCATTGCCACTCATGATCTGCGGCACCAGGCGGATCTTGATGTCTGTGTTTGCCTCGGTGGGGCGTTCCAGAACCTCAATTTTCTGAAGCATTTTTTCACGGCTTTCCGCCCTTTTGATGGATTTTTCCCGGTTAAAGGAGCGGAGTTTTTCGATGACCTCCTGCTGATGCTTGATTTCTTGCTGCTGATTCAGGTAGGCGTTGATCTGCGCCTGGCGAAGCTGTGCCTTTTTCTCGGAATAGGTAGAATAGTTTCCCTGAAACGTGGTGACGTTTCCCTGATCGATCTCGATGATTTTGCTGACCACCTTGTTGAGAAAATAGCGGTCGTGTGCGACAATCAATACCGCACCCGGGTAATTCAGCAGATAAGTCTCCAGCCATGTAATGGAATTCATATCCAGATGGTTGGTGGGCTCGTCCAGGAGAATGATATCCGGCTTGGAAAGAAGTAGCTTTCCCAAAGCTACACGGGTTTTCTGTCCTCCTGAAAGCGTGGAGACTTTTTTGGTAAATTCCTCCTCTTCGAAGCCGAGCCCTTTTAGGACACCGGTGATCTCGCTTTTCAGGGCATATCCGTTCTGCTGCTCGAAATCGCTGCTTAAACGGTGATAGGTGTCCAGAACCTGGGTGAGGGCTTCTCCCTCCAGATGTTTCATTTCCTGTTCCAGAAGGCGCATCCGGTGCTCCATATCCAAAAGGGAGGACTTTACAGAGAGCAGCTCGTCATAGATCGTGTTTTCCGTGGAAACGGCATCATGCTGGGCAAGATAGCCGATTGTCTTCCCTTTGGAAAGGATGACTTCCCCCTCGTCCGCATCCATCTGGTGCATGATGATCTTTAAGAGCGTGGATTTTCCGGCTCCATTGATGCCGACGATTGCCGCTTTTTCATGGTCCTCTATATGAAAGGAAGCATTCTTCAGAATCACATCGGTTCCAAAGGATTTTTTGATGTTTGTACATGCAAGTATCATAATCGTCCCTCATTTAATCAATAGAAGTATGGTTTCACGTCATGTAATCTTAGCACATCTTTCGGAAATGCACCAGTTTTTTTGTGAAAAAAGAGTGATTTCGTAAAAAAAGAAGTAGACGGATGGAAAAAATTGCGCTAATATAAAACATTATTCATGATAATAGTTTACGGTAGGAGGAGAAAAATGAAGAAAGTGGTAAAATTTGGCGGGAGCTCTCTGGCCAGCGCCGAACAGTTTCAGAAGGTCGGCAGGATCATCCGTGCAGATGCAGGCAGACGTTTTGTGGTTCCTTCTGCGCCGGGGAAACGTTATGACAAGGACATCAAGGTCACCGACATGCTCTATTCCTGTTATGCCCTGGCTGAGGTAGGAAAGGATTTCAAAAAGGAGCTGGCACAGATTGAACGGCGCTACAAGGAGATCATAGAGGGACTTGGGCTGAATCTTTCCTTGACGGAGGAGTTTCAGACCATTGCCGAAAAATTCAAAAAGAACGAAGGCAGGGATTATGCGGCTTCCCGCGGAGAATATCTCAACGGTCTCGTCATGGCGGAATATCTCGGATATGAATTCATTGATGCGGCAGAGGTGATCTTTTTCCATGAAAACGGATCCTTCGATGCAGAGAAGACGGAGCGGGTACTCGCTGAGCGTCTGGAGGGCAAGGAGCATGCGGTGATCCCGGGCTTCTACGGCGCCAAGGAAGACGGAACCGTTACCACTTTCTCAAGAGGCGGTTCGGATATCACCGGATCGATCGTGGCTGCTGCCATCCATGCGGACCTGTATGAGAACTGGACAGACGTCTCAGGATTTTTGATTACTGATCCGAGGATCATTATTAATCCCGAGGTCATTGAGACGATCACCTACCGGGAGCTTCGGGAACTTTCCTATATGGGAGCCACGGTGCTTCATGAGGATGCTATTTTTCCGGTGCGTAAGGAAGGGATTCCCATCAACATCAAGAATACCAATGCGCCGGAGGATCCGGGCACACTGATTGTGGAGAGCACCTGCAGGAAACCCAAATATACGATCACCGGGATTGCCGGAAAGAAAGGCTTTGCCGCGATCAACATCGAAAAGGATATGATGAATACGGAGATTGGTTTTGGACGGAAGGTATTGGGCGTGTTCGAGGATAATGGGATTTCCTTTGAGCATATGCCCTCCGGAATTGATACCATGACAATCTTTGTTCACCAGAGCGAGTTTGAGGAGAAGGAGCAGAAGGTGCTGGCTGGGATCCACCGCAGCGTACATCCGGATTCTGTGGAACTGGAATCCGATTTGGCATTGATTGCAGTGGTTGGACGGGGCATGAAGTCAAACCGTGGAGTAGCGGGAAGAATTTTTTCGGCACTGGCACATGCCAATATCAATATCAAGATGATTGATCAGGGTTCCAGTGAGCTCAACATCATCATCGGCGTAAAAAATGAAGATTTTGAGCCGGCAATCCAGGCAATCTACGACATTTTTGTGGTGACCAGATTGTGATAATCTGTGTTTGTGTTGGTTTGTGTATTTTTTCTTGACATTTGTTTGACAATCAGACAGTGATTGACTATAATAGGCATAAGTGATCAGTCAGGCAATGGAGAGAAGAAAGATTCTTTTCATTGCCTGTCCATGCGGGAGGAATATTCAGTGGAATCAAAAGAAATTTCAAGGGCAGTCATTAAACGGCTTCCACGGTACTACCGCTATCTGGGAGAGCTTTTGGAAAGCGGAGTAGAGAGGATTTCATCCAACGAGCTGAGTGACAGAATGCAGGTAACCGCCTCTCAGATCCGTCAGGATTTGAACAATTTCGGCGGCTTCGGGCAGCAGGGCTATGGCTATAACGTAAAGCATCTCCATGCGGAAATCGGAAAGATCCTTGGGCTGGACAAGATGTATCATATGATCATCATTGGAGCCGGCAATCTGGGGCAGGCGCTTGCCAATTATGCCCAGTTTGAAAAATGGGGCTTTAAGGTGACTGGAATCTTCGATGTCAATCCTGTCTTAAGGGGCGTCTCCGTCCGAAATGTGCCGATCCGGATGGTCGAGGAGCTTCCGGAGTATCTGAAAGAAAACGAGACGCACATTGCGGCGCTCACACTTCCCAAGGAGCACGCCAGGGAGATGGCGGAGCTGGTGGTGGCAAACGGCGTGAAGGCAATCTGGAATTTTGCCCACACGGATCTCAAGCTTCCGGATGACGTCGTCGTGGAAAGCGTCCATCTGTCGGAAAGCCTGATGCAGCTTTCCTACAACATGAGCAACTACAAGAAAACAGGGAAAAATCACAGCAAACAGAAAAAAAGTTTTTGACGCGGTAAGACAGAGGTTTTGGCGCGTCGTTTTGTATGCGGGTATAGGAAAGGGTGAGCAAGATGGAATATCTGTTGACTGCCGAAGAGATGAAGTCCTGCGACGGAACGGTGATCAGACATTATCAGGTACCATCCCTGGTCCTGATGGAACGGGCGGCTCTGGCTCTTACGGAGCTTCTTGTGCAGGAACAGTTTGATCTTTCAAAGACGCTTGTCGTCTGCGGAAGCGGCAATAACGGCGGCGATGGTTTTGCCGTCGCCAGGATCCTGAAGCTTCGGAAGACAGACGCTGCCGTCTGGTTTGTGGGCAATGAGGCATCTTTGACGGAAGAAGCCGCTTTGCAGAAAAAAATCTGTGAAAATTATCAGGTAGAATTTGTAAGAAATCCCGTTCTGGGTGAATATACTACTATTGTGGACGCCATCTTCGGCGTGGGACTGTCGCGGGAAGTTTCCGGGCGATACGCAGAGATCATCGAAAAAATCAATGCCTCCGGGGCAAAAGTCCTGGCGGCGGACATCCCCTCTGGGGTTTCAGCATCCGACGGGCAGATCCTCGGGACTGCCATAAGGGCGGATGTGACCGGCGCGCTGGCATTTCGGAAGTTCGGTCATCTGCTCTATCCGGGAGCTGGTCAGTGCGGAAAGGTGCACACTCTGGAGATTGGGATCACGGAGGAGGGCTTTGGCGGCCAGAAGCCAAGGACATGGGTTTTGGGCTGGGAGGTGCTCTCCTTCCTGCCGGTACGATTCCCGGATTCCAACAAGGGGAGTTTCGGCAAAGCCTGCATGTTTGCCGGGAGCAGGGACATGGCAGGCGCAGCCTACCTTTCCTCAAAGGCAGCCTATTATACGGGATGCGGGTTGGTGCGCATTGTCAGCCGGGAATGCAACCGTACGATCCTCCAGACCCTTCTGCCTGAGGCGGTGATGACCTCCATGGAAGAGCTGGAGCTGAAGAAAGCAGAGGAAGCCCTTGCTTGGGCAAGCGCTGCTGGGATCGGACCTGGGATCGGGACGGTGAGAGAATCGGAAAGCCTGGTAAAGGCAGTCCTGGAATGGGCGCAGATTCCGGTGCTCATGGATGCGGATGCCCTCAATATCCTGGCAAAAAATCCCAGCTGGCTTATGGAAGAACGCAAGGCGCCTCTGGTGCTGACACCTCATCTCGGGGAGATGTCAAGGCTTACAGGTCTTGGCATCGGGGAGCTGAAGAGGAACCTTCCGAACGTCTGCAGGGAGTATGCGAAGAAATGGAAGGCCGTCCTGGTTTTGAAAGATTCCAGGACTTTGATTTCCGACGGAGATGCTTTGTTTGTAAATGAGCGGGGAACGGACGGAATGGCGACAGGCGGTTCCGGCGACGTGCTGTCGGGGATCATTACCGGCTTTTTGGCACAGGGTGTTGCGCCCCTTCAGGCAGCCTGCCTGGGAGTTTATCTGCATGCCTGTGCGGGAGAAAGAGCAGAAGAGAAGAAGGGAAAACCTGCCATGCTGGCTGGGGATATCCTGAATTCCTTTGGAAAAGTGATGAAAGAAGGCAGAACAGAATGAAAGAACCATCCTATCGCAGAGTGTATGCGGCAATTCATCTGGATGCACTGGAAGAGAATATAAAGAACATGAAGAAAAAGCTTAGGAGCGATACCAAGATGTGCCTGGTCATCAAAACGGATGGTTACGGGCATGGGGCAAGGCAGATCGCAGAGCTGGCGGAATCTTATTCCTGGATTTGGGGATTTGCAGTGGCGACGGCTGAGGAGGCATTCCTCCTTAGAAGCCAGGGAATCCAAAAGCCGATCCTGGTTCTGGGCTATACCTTTGAGGAGGACTACCCAAGGATGGTAGAAGAAGAAATCCGTCCGGTAGTCTTCAAGATGGATATGGCAGAGGCGTTTTCACGGGCAGCAGAAAAGGCGGGAAAGCCTGTGCATGTCCATATTGGCGTCGAGACAGGGATGAACCGCATCGGCTTTGCGGACACGCAAGAGAGCGTGAAGGCGGTCAAGGCGATCGGGGAACTTCCGGGCATCGAACTGGAAGGGATCTTTACTCATTTTGCACGGGCAGATGAGGCGGATAAAACGTACGCCAGGGCGCAGCTTTTGCGGTTTGTGACCTTTATCGCAAGACTTGAAAGGGAGGGGGTCACCTTTCCCATTCGCCATTGTGCCAACAGTGCCAGCATTATGGAATTTCCGGACGCGCAGATTGATATGGTAAGGGCGGGGATCACCACCTATGGAATCCTTCCGTCTGATGAGATGAAAGCAGAGAGCCTACCGCTCTCTCCGGTGATGGAGCTGAAAAGCTGCATCGTGTACATAAAGGATCTGAAACCTGGAGAGTCCGTGAGCTACGGGGGAACCTACACAGCCACGGAAAAGAGAAAAGTCGCCACCATCCCTGTGGGATATGGGGACGGATATCCGAGAAGCCTTTCCAATAAAGGATGGGTTCTGATCCATGGGAAGAAAGCGCCGATCCTTGGAAGGGTCTGCATGGATCAGTTCATGGTGGATGTGACGGACATCCCGGAGGCAAAGGAGCTGGATGAGGTGGTTCTTCTGGGAACCAGCCAGGGAGAGCGCATTACGGCTGAGGAGCTGGGAGCTCTTTCCGGCAGGTTTCCCTATGAACTTGTCTGCTGCGTTGGAAAAAGAGTTCCGAGAGTTTATCTGAGAGAAGGAAAGGTCCAGGAAGTCATTTATCCCCTGAAGGGTTAAGGACAAAAGCGAATACCCGCAGAAAATGTGGGAATACTACCCATAAAGAAACAGGAAGCGAGTGTGAAATGCGTGGTTATTCGAAGAGGAGATGTTTTTTATGCGGACCTGCGGCCGGTGGTGGGATCAGAGCAGGGCGGGATCCGTCCCGTGCTGATTATCCAGAATGACGTGGGAAACCGTCACAGCCCCACAGTGATCTGCGCAGCCATTACGTCCAGGATGAACAAAGCGAAGCTGCCGACCCATGTGGAGCTGGATTCCAGAAAATGTGAAATCGTGAAGGATTCTGTCATCCTTCTGGAGCAGCTCCGTACCATTGACAAGACCCGCCTGCGGGATAAGGTGTGTCATCTGGACAGCGAGATGCTCCATGAGGTGGACCGCGCGCTGAAGGTGAGTCTTGAGCTGACTACATAAGGAATTCTTGACGAACCGACTGGAAAATGGTATATTTTTTTAGGACAGTTATCAGAAAAAGGAGTTAATGCAATGGACGATGCCGGGAGTCCTTATCTGGGCTTCCTAGTAATTCTCCTGCTTTTGGCGGAGGCGGTTCTGTTTGGCTTCCGTGCCGCACTGAGATACCTGGGAGAAAGAACGGAGGAGACTGGAGAGGAGACAGGAACCAGGATGAAAGCCATCCGGTACCTTCAGGAGAACATACAGGAGGTCGGAAACGAGATCTTCTTTATTTCCGCGCTGATCAATGCTGTGGCAGGGATTTTT
This sequence comes from Candidatus Limivivens merdigallinarum, assembly GCA_018713105.1. Taxonomy (GTDB): domain Bacteria; phylum Bacillota; class Clostridia; order Lachnospirales; family Lachnospiraceae; genus Limivivens; species Limivivens merdigallinarum. The sequence continues at coordinate 8,922 of DVFT01000084.1, forward strand.
TTCGGCGTAAGGATTTATCCGTTTCTTCAAACGGTTTCAGACACCAATTTTTTGCCGGATCCCGTCTTACATATTGTGCTTGGAGTGGCAGCCCTGCTGATCCTGGCAGGGCTGATCTATCTTTTTGCGGTCTGTCTTCCGGGAATTTTCGGGGCAAATCAGCCTCTTAAGTGGGCAAAAAGACTGTATCCGCCGGCAAACCTGATCTTGAAGGTGATGCAACCGATGTTCAAGGTTTTTTCGGCGCTGGCAGCGCTCTTTGCCCGTTTTTGCGGCATAGATCCGGATCATATTCAGGAGGATGTGAGTGAGGCGGAGATCATCTCCATGGTGAATGAAGGACATGAACAGGGAGTCCTGGAAGCCAGCGAGGCGGAGATGATCCACAATATTTTTGAGTTCGGGGATAAGGAAGCCCAGGATATTATGACACACCGGAAGCATATCGTGGCAGTGGAGGGTCACATGACGCTCTCCGATGCCATGGAGTATATGCTCGGCACGACAAATTCCAGGTTCCCGGTGTACGAGGACACCATCGACAACATCACGGGAATCCTGCATCTTAAAGATGCAGGAAGGTTTCTATTCCTGGAACACTATGGAGACTGGCAGGTGAAGGATATCCCGAAGCTTGTGCGTCCGGCTGTATTTATTCCGGAGACCAGGAATATCGATGATCTGTTCCGTGGGATGCAGACCGGAAAGCTTCAGATGGTTATTGTAGCAGACGAATACGGTCAGACAGCCGGAGTGGTGGCTATGGAGGACATCCTGGAGGAAATCGTGGGAAATATTCAGGATGAGTACGACGAAGAAGAACCCATGATTGAAAAACTCAGCGATACCTGCTATATTATGAAGGGGATGGCATCCATTGAGGAGGTAGAGGAGACTTTAGGGCAGCCTCTTCCGCTGGATGCAGATGTGGAGACACTGAACGGTTTTTTGATCACAAAGCTCGATAAGATCCCGAAGCCGGATGAACAGTCAAAGGTGCAGATCTCAGGTTATGAGTTCCAGATCTTAAGCGTGGTAGAGAAGACCATTGACCGTGTTCGGGTCACAAAGGTGGCGGATGTTTCCGCAGAAGAAGAGAAAACAGAAAAGATAAAGGAGTAGTATTGACATGTCAGGACATTCAAAGTTTGCGAATATCAAGCACAAAAAAGAAAAAAACGATGCTGCGAAGGGAAAAATCTTTACCATCATCGGCCGTGAGATCGCCGTTGCCGTAAAGGAAGGCGGGCCGGATCCGGCGAACAACAGCAAGCTCCGCGATGTCATCGCAAAGGCAAAGGCAAACAACATGCCCAACGATACCATCGACCGGGGAATCAAGAAAGCGGCTGGAGACGCCAATTCTGTGAATTATGAGCACATCACCTACGAAGGATACGGTCCGAACGGCATCGCGATCATCGTGGAAACACTGACTGACAATAAGAACCGTACCGCTGCCAATGTGAGGAGCGCCTTCACCAAAGGGAACGGAAGCATCGGAACCCCGGGCTGTGTTTCCTACAATTTCGACGAGAAAGGTCAGATCATCATCGACAAGGAAGAATGTGAGATGGATGCGGATGACCTGATGATGATGGCATTGGACGCAGGCGCTGAGGATTTCTCCGAAGAGGAGGACAGCTTCGAGATCCTGACCGCACCGGATGATTTCAGCACAGTGAGAGAGGCGCTGGAAAAGGAAGGGATCCCCATGGCTGAGGCTGAAGTAAAAATGATCCCCAGAACCTATGTCACCCTGGACGACGAGAACGCCATCAAGAGCCTTCAGAAGACGCTGGATCTCTTAGATGAGGATGACGACGTGCAGAATGTGTTCCATAATTGGGATGAATAAATGAAAACCCGCAAACCCGCATAAATACTGGATTTTTGGAAATTATAAAATGATTTTAAGCGTTTTTCCGTGTCAGTTGGGACGTACGGAAAGAGCAGGGTCCTAGAATTTCTAGGGCTCTTTTAATTTGAGAAAATCTAATCGTTATGTTACAATACCTAAAAAAGGAGGGCTTGCATATGGAATTACCAAAAGAAAAACTTTATACCATCGGCGATGTTTATGCTTTGCCGGATGGACAGCGCGCTGAATTGATTGATGGGGAGATGTATATGATGGCTCCGCCTGGAAGAAAGCACCAAGATTTAGTATCGTTTTTGCATTTAGAAATCGGGAATTTCATTCGTAATAAGAAGGGAGATTGTAAAATATATCCGGCTCCGTTTGCAGTTTTTCTCAACGAAGATGACCAAACTTATGTAGAGCCAGATATTAGTGTTATCTGTGACGAATCTAAACTAGATGATCGAGGCTGTAACGGCGC
>DVFT01000085.1 GCA_018713105.1 Candidatus Limivivens merdigallinarum
AAAAGGTGTGTCGATTTAAAAATAGACATGCCTTTTCCTTTGTATTTTTCAAAAAAATGAGAGCCTTTTCCACTAAACAGATTCGAAGACTCCCAATTGATAAAACCCCAAAGAAATGATATATTTGATATGACATCAAAAACAGGGAGCCAAAACAAATGTACAAATTTATAGAAACAGATCTGCAAAAGCAGAAAAAGGAAATAGAAGCCTGGTACCAGAAGCTTTCCAGAGAATATCCGCTTCCTGAACAGGTGAGGATAGAACGAGATATCCCCTACCTTAAGGACGGTCGAAACTGTCATCGCATGGATATCTATTATCCGCAGAATCACAATGGCAGGCTTCCGGTTTTAATGGATTTTCACGGGGGAGGATTGCTGCTCTGTGATAAGAAGGTCAACCAATGGTTTTGCAGCCAAATGGCACAGAGGGGATTTTTGGTGTTCTGCATCGATTATCCTTTGGTGCCGGAGAGCGATGTTTATGGGATTCTGAAGGACTCCTATGCAGGGGTCAGAGAGGCGTACGGTTTGATCGAACGATATGGCGGCGACAAAGAGGCAGTCGCTTTATGCGGGGACAGCGCCGGAGCGCTGATTGCGGTCTATCTGGCGGCTCTTCAGAAAAATGAAAGGCTTGCAAAGATTCTGGGGATCACCCCGTCTGCGTTTGAGTTTGGGGCGGTTGCAGCCATCAGCGGGATGTTTTACACAGGGAGGATTGACCGGCAGGGAATTTTCATCCTGCGGAAATATTTTTATGGGAAAGGATACAGGAAGCATCCGTTCTGGAAGTATGTAAATCCGGAACATGAGGAGATTCTGGAAGCCTTGCCTAACATGTTCCTTACCACATCTCAGGGAGACTATCTGAGAACGTATACGCTGTCATTTGCAGCGGCACTCAAAAGACAGGGAAAAGAGACGGTGCTGAAGGACTATGGCGACGCTACTTTGAAGCATGATTTTGTGTGTATGCAGCCCGAACGGGAAGAAGCCGGGCAAGCTATGGATGAGTTAGCAGATTTTCTGAAAAACAGATAGAACGGAATTACCGAAAAAAATAATTTGGAGGATCTTACAAGATGAAAATTGCAGTAACTTATGACAATGGAACTATTTTTCAGCATTTTGGGAAAACAGAATATTTCAAGGTTTATGAGATTGAAAATGGTCAAGTGATTTCCAGTGAAGTGATCGGTTCCAATGGGACAGGGCATGGAGCTTTGGCTGGTCTGCTGGCAGGACAGGGAATCGATGTACTGATCTGCGGCGGGATTGGAGGCGGCGCCCAGAACGCACTTTCCAATGCAGGAATTGAACTGTGTTCCGGAGCCAGCGGAGAGGCTGACCAGGCGGTGGAAGCCTACCTTAAGGGAGAACTTATGTCCAGCGGGGTAACCTGTGACCACCATGGGGAGGGACATTCCTGCGGCAGCCACGGCGGGAGCCATTCTTGCGGTGACCATGAAGACGGTCATTCCTGCGGAAGTCATGGAGAGGGGCATTCCTGCGAGGGCGGCTGCGGCGGTGGCTGTGGAGCAGCTCCTCAGATTACAGGGCGAAATGTAGGAAAGACCTGCCGCACGCACTACAGGGGAACCTTTAATGACGGGACTCAGTTTGATTCCTCCTATGACCGCGGGGAGCCGCTGGAGTTCGTATGCGGCGCCGGCATGATGATCCGGGGGTTTGATGCGGCGGTGGCAGATATGGAGGTCGGTCAGATCGTAGATGTCCATCTGATGCCGGAGGAGGCATATGGCGAGGCAGATCCCAATGCAGTCTTCACCATTGACATCGCAGCTCTTCCGGGATCGGAAGAGCTGGAGGTGGGGCAGCAGGTGTATCTGTCAAGCGCATCCGGGCAGCCCTTCCCGGTCAAGGTAACCGCCAAGGAAGACGGCACCATCACCTTTGACGCAAACCATGAAATGGCAGGAAAGGAACTGAACTTCAGGATTGAGCTGATCGACGTCCGCTAATTACTTGAAGAAAATGTTTTTGCAGGAGGAGAGAGAGATGAAGAAATTTGGGGTGAAAGACAGGGTTCTGGTGGGAATCACACTGTTTTCTATGTTTTTTGGAGCAGGAAATCTGATCTTTCCGCCGTTTCTTGGGGCACAGGCTGGCAGCAGTACCCCCGCAGCCTTCTTAGGATTTGCCGTCAGCGCGGTATTTCTGCCGGTGCTGGGAGTCGTTGCGGTGACAAAATCCGGAGGGCTTGAAAATCTGGCATCCAGAGTGCATCCTAAATTTTCATTTATCTATATTTTGATCTTATATCTGGCGATTGGTCCGTGTCTGGCAATTCCGAGAACAGCCAGCACTTCTTTCTCCATGGCGGTGACGCCGTTTTGGGAAAACGGGGATACCTTGGCGGCGGTTCAACTGGTTTATTCGGTTGTGTTTTTCCTGCTGGCGGCGTTCGTTGCCCTGCATCCGGAACGGCTGACGGAATATCTCGGGAAAAAACTGACGCCCATCCTGCTCTGCCTGATCATCCTCATTTTTGCAGCCGCCGTGTTCCATCCGGCGGGAAAAGCGGCAGAGCCTCTGAAGGCATATCAAGGAGTAGCCGCAGTCCAGGGATTCCTGGATGGCTATCAGACTATGGACACGCTGGCAGCTCTCAACTTTGGCATGATCGTTGCGCTGAACATTCGGGAAAAAGGGCTTGACGGAGAAAAAAAGGTAATGGGGGAAACCATTCGGGCTGGTTGGATTGCCGGAGGGGTGCTTCTGGCAGTCTATGGGATGCTGGCGTTCCTTGGAATGGTTTCCAGCCAGCACTTTGCGGGAAATACAAATGGGACAGAGACGTTGACCGATATGATGAATTTTCTGTTTGGGAATGTGGGGGCAGTGCTTTTGGCAGTGGTCTTTGTGATTGCCTGCTTTAACACTTGTGTGGGGCTTTTCAGCTGCTGCGGGAACTATTTCAGCAAGGTGTTTCCGAAAATTTCCTATCGAAACTGGGTATTTTTGTTCGCCTTCGTCTCACTGATCATTGCAAACGTGGGACTGAATGCGATTTTGAAATTTTCCGTACCGGTGTTAAATGCCATTTATCCCCTGGCAATCCTTCTGATTTTCCTGTCCTGTATCCACCAGTGGATTGCGAAGGATCCGCTGGTCTATCCCATTGCGGCAGTCTTTTGCGGGGTGAGCAGCCTTGTGTCGGTTCTGGATTCCGTCGGGGCAGTGATTCCCTGTGTAACGGGAGTATTTCGGATGATTCCGGGGTATCAGGCGGGATTTGGCTGGATCCTTCCTACAGCGATAGGCGGTGTGATCGGCTGCCTTGCAAAAAGATACAGGAGGAAATGAAACTATGGGATTTTGGCTGTTTCTATTCATTGCGGATCTGTTGATCCCGGCGACGATGATCGGATTTGGATATGTATTTCAGCATCATCCGCCCAAAGAGATCAATTCCGTATATGGATACCGGACGTCTATGTCTATGAAAAATGTGGATACCTGGCGGTTTGCACATAGATACTGTGGAAAATTGTGGTTCCGCTTCGGGCTCCTTCTCCTGCCGATTACCATAGCAGCCTTGTGCCTTGTGATTGGAAAGGATCGGGATACCATCGAAGATGTGGGAGTCTTGGTCTGTTTTGCCCAGATGGTTCCGTTAATCGGGGCACTTATTCCCACGGAATATGCACTTCGCAAACAGTTTGACAAGAATGGAAAGAGAAGAAAACAAAGCGATGACGCCAAGGATGACAGTGAGAAAGGAGAGTGGATCTGATGGAAGAAAAGCAGGAACAGCGGGTATTTTTGGACGGAGAACTTGCCGGGCAGGAGATTCCGGTGAAAAAGGAATTGGACTGGGGCGGGGAACACCTGGTGATCCCTTCCGTTTATCTCTGCGAGGAAGGAATTCAGGTGGTTCTGTGTACTCAGGTGGAAGCAGGGCGGTTATGGGACTTCCTTGGAAAGCATGAGGATTGGAAGAACAGAGGCATGCCGGAGGAGGAAGTGGATGAGCTTTTGGAGTCGAGCCCGTTGGCGCTTTCCTGGACTGCCGGCCTGGAGGCGAATGGAACGAAGCTGGAATGCAGTTCCATCAGCGGGGGAGGCTGGGCTCCGGATCCGGAAGATGAAAAGGGAGAAAAAGGAAAGCTTAGGGAGGAAATCAATGCCGCCTCCGATCCATTTGTGGAATATTTTGGGCTGGATCAAGAGACAGGATGGAGCATCCAAAGAGTTCTCTTTCCCTGGCAGGAGGGAATCAGCAGGGAGACTCGGATTCACAAAATGTCTCTTCACCTGGCGCCTTATCCGGTGACAAGGACGGCGGGGTGTTTCAGGACGCCCTGTCAGGAAACAGAGATTCGAATCCAACATCCGGTGACGGGAAGGGAATATGTATTGAATCTTCAGCAGTGGACGAAGGAGCAGCTTTCCGAGGATGCCTTTAAAGATTCAGAGAATCCTGAATCCGGGGAGCGGGGAATCGAATTTCCAAGATATTATACGCAGCTGGAATATACGGTTACGCCAAAGCTTCTCGGGGAGGAAATACAGATACGGGACAGAGGACCAAGCGATCATCCCAGGGAAAAAGACAAAAAAGGGGCGTCCAAGTATGCAGCAGGGGCGATCGGATATTTTTTTGCCCCCAAAAGCAAAAGCGCTGCACGGACAGCCGTTTCTTCCCTCCACTTTGAACCGGTGGATTCCGTGGAATGGAACGTACAGTTTCTGGCGAAGGACAGAAAAGAAACAGAAATTACCCCTTTGAGATTTCACCACCTTCCGAGAGGTGTTGTTGGGTGTTATTAAAGCCCCGGAAACCCTTGAAAATACGCCAATTTATCCATGCGAAGGCGTTATAGGCTGTTATCGAACATTACCGCA
>DVFT01000086.1 GCA_018713105.1 Candidatus Limivivens merdigallinarum
ATCCATATGGACGTGCAGTTCACGGATCTTGACCTTTACCTCCGGAATAAGGGTCAGGCCAAGCCCATCCATGCAAACGGCATCACTTGCTTCATCAATTTTGCCGCCCGTATTCACTTCACAGCAGGAACCATCACAGGTGTGGGTATGCTCTCCACACTGGTGTTTCCCGGAGTAACGGGTCTGTACATTACGGTCGCCATGGCGGCGGGGTATGCTGTGCTGCGCTCTGTTCTTCTTGCTCATAAATAAATCCTCTCTTTCCCGGTTTCTTAACCGTAGTACCCTATTCGTCAGTTTCCTTCCTGTCTTTCCGTGCCTGAGTGCAGATCACGGACCACCTGTTTCATGACTTTTCCCAACAGCCCGGTAGTCTCACAGAACATCCGGACCGGAAGGCCAAGGCGGGAAGCCTCCTGAATCTCTGCCATCATCCCTTCAGAGATATATTCCGAAAAGCACCAGAGCTCGTCCGCGTCTTTGAGCATCTCAAGACCGATACGCCGTCCCTGTTCACGTTCTGAAGCGATACTGTCATCCAGGAATTGTGTACAGAAGAGATGGCTGCAGATCGGAACCGCCCCCATATCCGCAACCAGGCGGCAGGCGGTTTTCGCCCGGTCGATATTGTCCACCAACTCTCTTTTGGCCAACTCCGCTGACTCCATTCTTGAGCGGTATGGGGAGCAGACATAGATGCGTAGCCTGCGGTTCGCCGCCATGGTATCTTCTGCTTTGTGTCCCAAGGGATTGTTTAATGTTGCTGTGTCCATAGTGTCCTCCTTCTCATAAATTTCGATTGGAATGACTTTTCCAGAAAAGTTCCTCTCATCTAATAGCGTGGGAGAGGGTGTTTTACACCCACCTCAGAAAAATTTTTCAAAAAAGTTTTTCACAGTTCCGGATTTTGGAATTAGCGATGGCCAAGCGGCGCGCAACAACCTGTTGAGCAATCCCTAACATCTCCGCTATCTCAGCCTGTGTATATCCACACTGGTGATATAGAAGGAATACCTCCCTCTGCCGATCTGTCAGCTTCCCAAGCTGATCCTGAAGCATTTCTTTTCGGATGAGGGCCCGCTCCGGATTCTCAAAGCGATAGCCAGGATTCCACTCAGCGGCTTCCTCTTCCTCCTCCGTCACATAGTCCAGGGAAATGTTTTTGTTCTGCCCACGGCGGTCACCCTTGCGGTCCATACTGTTTCTCTCCACCTGATGGTCCCCGCGCAGCATTACTGCCATAAACCAGGGCTGGCTGCCTAGAATATCCTCCCCAACAGTGCTTTTCTGAGTTAGGTAATCCTTCTCTTTATCCTTCAGCCCGTCAAATTGATAAGTAAAGGAGCAGCAGTCAGCAAGCCACAGAACTGTGGTGCCGGTATTGTTGGAGTACACCGCGTACCCGTTGGCATAAACCTTGCAGTCTCTGTCCGATGTTTCTGCAATTGGCTGAATCTGCTCCACAGTACCGTCCTCATGCTTTTTCTCCCGAAGCCCTTTCGCTGTCGGCGTTTTTTCTGCCCTGCACACATCACCGATCATCTCCAGCAGTTCTCTTAAGGTGGTATTCTCCGTTACGATGATGTTTGTGGTGTCATTTCTTCTTTCCATGATTACGTCCTTTCTGCGGACGCTCCCGGCAGAAGGATGTAATCATGGAAAGAAAACCAGAAATCTTCCTGACACTTCAACAGACTCCCAGGCTTAGGGCATAAAAAAGGATGCATAAGGCCAAAGGCGTCCTCTTACGCATCTTCCCGATCCGCCTGTGATTAATTTCCAATCACCTGCGTATCTGGAAGATCCCGTATGAAAACATCCTCTGCCGTATGCATCCGGCTTTGAGATATTATGTTTTACTCTATCCTTAGGGGCGCCCGGAGGACTTACCCCTTTGGAGTAACTATATTGTAAGATAGCTTAGTTCCGTTTACATTCCCTCGAAATAAGAATTCGGTAATCAAAACTCTACATATTTGTAGAGTTTTATAACTGAACAGTTTGAAGGCATAAAAAAAGACTCACATAGCCTGAAAACCATGCGAGTCATATTGCTTTCTTATTTTCTTCAAAACGCAGCCATCTTGCCATTTGGAGAAGTTGGGTCTTTTTTTCTTCACTAAGTTATGTAAAAATGCTGTCTAATTCCTGTTGATTTTCATCAGCCCTATGTACCTGTAGCCGGTCTGGAACCAAATCATTTACCGGAACTTCCAGAGACTCAGCTATATCACATAGGGCCTGGACTCCCATCTCAACTCTTCCATTTTCATATCGGGAAATGACCTTGTTTGTACAGCCGCCGCCAATTTCTTCTGCCAGCTGTTCCTGCGTTAACTTCGCTTTTTTACGAGCGGCTTTTATCTTTTCACCGATAATTTCTGGATCTGATTTCCATTCTGCACCCAACAAGGTCACCCCCTTTCTCATTCGTTAAAATAATACAAAAAAGCCGGAACAGTTTAAGTCTGTGTACTTCCGATTTCCGATTCGGTCTTTAGTACACTATCCTTAACTGCTCCGGCTCTAAAAGGGGATCCGTGTGCAATTCTTGGTTGAAATTTTCTACCAATCCTCGAACAGGCGTACTACGACCATTACAAATTGAAAATAACATCATTTAATTTCTAATTAATCTCACATTTGATTCCGAATGGAATCGACTATTCTTTAGATGATATTTCTCAATTATGTAAAATCATTAGCACGCCTTATCCGTTAAGT
>DVFT01000087.1 GCA_018713105.1 Candidatus Limivivens merdigallinarum
ATAGACACTGATAAGGAGGAATAGTAACATGCCAAAAATTAAGACCAGCAGAGCTGCTGCAAAACGTTTCAAAAAAACAGGTACAGGAAAATTAAAAAGAAATAAAGCTTACAAGAGCCATATCTTAACCAAGAAGTCCACCAAGAGAAAGAGAAACTTGAGAAAAGCAACCATCGTGGATGCTACCAACTTCAAGAACATGAAGAAGATTTTACCGTATTTATAAGAAGTCATCGATCGAAGGAGGAAAATAAGACATGGCAAGAATTAAAGGCGGCTTAAACGCAAAGAAAAGACATAACAGGACTCTGAAGCTGGCAAAAGGCTACAGAGGCGCCCGTTCCAAACAGTATAGAGTAGCAAAACAGTCTGTAATGAGAGCGCTGAAGAGCTCCTATGCAGGAAGAAAAGAAAGAAAACGTCAGTTCAGACAGCTCTGGATCGCACGTATCAACGCTGCAGCCCGCATCAACGGTCTGTCCTACAGCAAATTTATGTATGGTCTGAAGCAGGCAGGAATCGAGATGAACCGCAAAGTCCTGGCTGATATGGCAGTCAACGATGCAGAGGGCTTCAAGACCCTGGCAGAGCTGGCAAAGAGCAAACTGGCTTAAGGAAGAAGAGTCGCTGCCGTCAGATTTTTTGACGGCAGTTTTCTGTGAAAGTAGTAAGTGGGATAAATGGTCGCGGCTGGCAGGCCGAAAGGCGCCAGACGAGGAAAGTCCGGGCTTCACAGGGCAGGATGCCGGATAACGTCCGGTGGAGGCGACTCCAAGGATAGTGCAACAGAAATATACCGCTGCCATCTGGCAGTAAGGGTGGAAGGGCAGTGTAAGAGACTACCGCCCGGCTGGTAACAGCCGGGGCACATGTAAACCCCATCCGAAGCAAGACCGAATCAAGACATACGGTGGCCCGCCGGTCTTAGGTAGGTTGCTGGAGCCTGGCGGCGACGCCAGGCGTAGATAGATGACCATTCACGACATAACCCGGCTTATCGTCCCGCTTACCATCTTTGAAAAGAAATACCTCGAAAAGATACGCTGGAAAGTTTTTCAAAGAAATTTTCAAAAAAGTGTTGACAATTAGAAAAACTCATACTATAATATGTCCTGTGAGTTGCGAGAGAACGCAGCGAACAACATGCGGAAGTGGCGGAATTGGCAGACGCGCAGGCTTCAGGTGCCTGTGGTAGCAATACCGTGCGGGTTCAAGTCCCGCCTTCCGCATTTTTTATGTGGAAAGCAAAAGACGGATTAGAAGAAAAGGAGATGCGCCGCAGCTGGAGAAAAGTCTCGGGCCGCTGTGCATCTCCTTCTGATTTACGCTGGGTTTTTGGCTTAGAGGATGGAAAAACTGTGTTCCGATATAACGGGAAGTTCTTTTGCCTCGATCTGGTCGATCCACAGGAAGGGCTGCTGCTGAAGCCGCAGGATAAGATCGTCAATGGCAGCAGGATCTCCCTGAACCTCCATCTCCACGGTCCCGTCATACTGGTTCTTTACCCAGCCGGTAAGCCCCAGGGAAGAGGCAAGGTAATAGGAACGGTAACGGAAGCCCACGCCCTGGACGTTTCCGTGAAAGATCAGGTGTTTTCTCAGTTTCTTCATGGGAATCTCCTTTCTCCCCGTAGTATAAAAGATTTCCGGGAAAAACACAAGGGGATGGGGAAAGGCTGCCGGGTTAGTGCAAAATGAACGGGAAAATGAGAAAAAAGGATTGACGGGTAAGAGGATTGATGGTATAATGTCTCTTGTTCGTGAGAACGTAGAATTTCATAGAGTGAGCGGGAGTGCTGGAATTGGCAGACAGGCTAGACTAAGGATCTAGTGATGGTTACATCGTGTGGGTTCAAGTCCCATCTCCCGCATCTTCTACTAAGAGGATGCGCTCACGATACAGATGCGGAAGTGGCGGAATTGGCAGACGCGCAGGCTTCAGGTGCCTGTGGTAGCAATACCGTGCGGGTTCAAGTCCCGCCTTCCGCATTTTCTTTTTGCGGGGCTGCAAAAATTGGAAAAAAGGTATTGACGGATGATGGAATTGATGATATAATTCCATTTGTTCGTGAGAAACACACAACTTCATAGAGTGAGCGGGAGTGCTGGAATTGGCAGACAGGCTAGACTAAGGATCTAGTGATGGTTACATCGTGTGGGTTCAAGTCCCATCTCCCGCATCTTCTACTAAGAAGATGCGCTCACGGTACAAATGCGGAAGTGGCGGAATTGGCAGACGCGCAGGCTTCAGGTGCCTGTGGTAGCAATACCGTGCGGGTTCAAGTCCCGCCTTCCGCATTTTTCTTTGCAGGAAACAAGGGTCGGACATTCGGATGTCTGACCCTTGTTTCGTTCAGGAACATTCAGGCTGCCAGGACCATCAGTTGGGAATCAAGGAAAGCTTCATGGGTTCTCCATAGAGGTTGGCTTCGCTGTAGAGATCGATCTTTCCGTCCGGGCTGATCTCTCTGGGAGTGACCAGGTTCAGCATCACAGAGCTCTGACCGTCTTCGGGGACGCGGACGTGAAAGGAGAAGGCAAGGGGAATTTCGGATTCCGTGTAAGAGATCCTGGAATCCGGGACAGAGGGATTCTGCCCCTCCCAAATCTCCTGATTTTCACCGCGGATGACGGCGGTATTTGGCAGGATTTTCTGGGAACTGTTTTGGTAGGCTTCTTTTTGTGTATCGTCCATGGAGATGGAAAGAGTCCCTGTCAGGGTGGTCAAGGACAGGGAGAGGTTGGTGACCTCCACGGTGTATTCCTTTAAGGAGAAGCTCTGATCCGGGAGAGAGATCGCTTCCGAAGGGGTATCCACGGTAAAGGAGAGATCCTGGTTCTTGTAGCGGATGTGGGTTCGCCCCTGTTTGCCGTAGATCCGCACAGGCATCTCCACCCTGAAGGGGGCGGAGAGGGGTTCCTGAAAATTCAGGGTGATGATATGGGCGGATGCTCCGTGTTCATCCGCAGCGTCGGCGGTCTGGTTCTCGGCAGGGCCAAATTCCTCGCCATTAATGAAGAGGGTCGTTACCTCCGCCTGATAGCCGGAGGGCACAGCTCCATAGATGACCAGTTTCTGCCCGTCAAAAAGAAGCTCCTGAATGGAAAGGACGGGGGTCTCCGTCCACTGGGCGGGAAGATCCGGATAGGACTCCCATTGGGCGTCGTCCATGTAGTCCGGTTTCTCTCCGGGGGACTGGACGGCGATGGATAGTGACGGGGAGGGCAGGATAGCTTCGCCGATGCCCTCACGGTCCGAAAGCCCCAGCCATTCCTGAAAGACAAACTTGTGCACAGGCTCTACGCCGATGGCAGTGGCGCCTAAAACGAAGACGGCAGCGATGCCGGTCAGAAGATATGTTTTCGGGGAGCGATGTTTCTTCTTGGGGGTGGAGACCTGGGTATGCCTAAGGACTTCTTTTAGGACGGTGTCGTGAAAGCTTTCGGGCATCTGGGGATAATCCCGGTTCCAACGTTCTCTGTTCATGAATCTGCCTCCTTTAATAATTCGGATAATCGCTGCCGTCCGCGGTGAAGACGGCTTTTGACGGTTCCTTCCGGGATGTTCAGAATGTCGGCGATCTCCAGGATGCGGAAGCCCTCCAGATAATAGAGAACCAGCGCCACCCGGTAGTCAGCCTCCAAGTGGGAGAGCGCCTCATAGAGCTCCGAGTAATCCGTATCCGCGGCGGATGAAGCGGCGGGCAGTTCCCCGTGAGGGATTTCCCGGCTGCTTTTTCGGAGCAGGGTATAGCATTCCCGGATCAAAATGCGGATAAACCAGGTCTTGGCATAGGCATCCTCTTTCAGGCTGCCAAGATGCCCGAAAGCCCTGGCGATGGCTTCCTGGGCGGCGTCCTGGCAGTCCTCATCCTTCCTCAGGATGGATTTGGCAATCCGGTAAAACTGCCGTTCGTTCGCCAGGATCATTTCGCCGAAACGTTCCTTATCCATATTCGTTCCTCCTTTCCGGGTTCTTCTGTCTATTAGACGCCCTGAATGCGCCGCAGGTTCCCAGAGAGGGAAAACTTCCACGGTTCCGCAAGATCCCTGGCAGATTACTGTCACGGTACAGCATATGCGCAGACCTGGGCTGAACGGTTACGATTGCTCCCAGTATATCAGAAATATTCTTGCAATAATAGATACCTGATGTTATACTAAAATTTGACGATTCCGTGTCCCAGCCTTTTAAGGACACAGAGAAAAAAGAGTTGGAGGAACCTTGAGATGAAAAAAATAGAAGATTATGTAAGAAGTATCCCGGATTTTCCGGAGCCGGGGATTATTTTCAGGGATGTGACCAGTATCCTGAATGACGCGGACGGTTTGGCATTGGCGATCGACTCCATGGACGCGCTTTTGAAGGATGTGGACTACGATGTGATCGTGGGGACTGAGTCCAGAGGTTTTATTTTTGGGGTTCCCATTGCATATAAGGAACACAAGCCCTTTGTACCGGTAAGGAAGAAAGGCAAGCTCCCCTGCGAGACCATTTCCCAGGAATATGACCTGGAGTATGGTAGCGCCACCGTGGAGATGCACAAGGATTCCATCAAACCGGGAGAGAGGGTCGTGATCATCGACGATCTGATCGCTACCGGAGGCACCATCGAGGCAAGCATCAAGATGGTGGAGGCTCTCGGCGGCAAGGTGGTGAAGATCGTGTTTTTGATGGAGCTTTCCGGGCTCCATGGAAGAGACAGGCTGAAGGGCTACGATGTGGCATCAGTCATTTGTTATGAAGGCAAATAGGATCAGATAAAATATTCGTATAAAAGGGTGATGGATATGGCGAAAGACGATCGAAGCAATTACAAGGTGGAGGAAGTGAAGAAGGCAGATGCCAGCGTGAAGACCATGGCTGATTTTACAAGCCCTGATATCCTTTATCGGGAGCTGATTGACAGCGTCCAGAAATATCATCCATCTACCGATATCAGTATGATTGAAAAGGCGTACCGGATCGCCTATGAGGCGCACAAGGATCAATACCGCAAATCCGGGGAGCCTTATATCATCCATCCGCTCTGTGTTGCGATCATACTGGCGGATCTGGAGCTGGACAAAGAGACGATCGTGGCAGGGCTTCTCCACGACGTGGTGGAAGACACGGTGATGACTTCCGAGGAGATCAAAGACGAATTCGGAGAAGAGGTGGAGGTCATCGTAGACGGCGTCACCAAACTGGGCCAGCTGTCCTACAAAGCGGACAAGGTGGAAGCGCAGGCGGAAAATTTAAGGAAAATGTTTCTGGCAATGGCAAAGGACATCCGTGTGATCCTGGTGAAGCTGGCGGACCGTCTCCACAATATGCGTACCCTGAAATATATGAAACCGGAGAAGCAGAAGGAGAAGGCTCGTGAGACCATGGACATCTATGCGCCTATCGCCCACAGGCTTGGTATTTCCAAGATCAAAGTGGAGCTGGATGATCTCTCCCTGAAATATCTGGAACCTGAGGTGTACTACGATCTGGTGGAAAAGGTTGCCCTGAAGAAGAATGAGCGGGAAGCCTTCGTCCAGGAGATCGTAGAGGAGGTCAAGGAGCAGATCGGAAAGGCAGGAATCAAGGCGGAGATCGACGGGAGGGCAAAACACTTTTTCAGCATCTACAAGAAGATGGTGAATCAGGAGAAGACCATCGATCAGATCTACGACCTTTTCGCAGTCCGCATCATCGTGGATACGGTGAAGGACTGTTATGCGGCGCTGGGAGTCATCCATGAGATGTATAAACCCATTCCCGGGCGGTTCAAGGATTACATTGCCATGCCCAAACCCAATATGTACCAGTCCCTCCACACAACGCTGATCGGACCCAACGGGCAGCCCTTTGAGATCCAGATCCGTACTTTTGAGATGCATCGGACGGCAGAATACGGTATCGCTGCTCACTGGAAATACAAGGAGGGCGGCAGCAAGTCCGGCACCCAGCAGGAAGAAGAGAAGTTAAGCTGGCTTCGCCAGATCCTGGAATGGCAGCGGGACATGTCTGACAACCGGGAATTCATGAGCCTGTTAAAGAGCGATTTGGATCTCTTCGCGGAGAGCGTCTATTGCTTTACGCCGGCGGGGGATGTGAAGAACCTTCCCAACGGCTCCACTCCCATTGATTTCGCCTACAGCATCCACAGCGCCGTGGGGAACAAGATGGTGGGCGCAAAGGTCAATGGAAAGCTGGTGAACATCGACTATGTGATCCAGAACGGAGACCGGATCGAGATCTTGACTTCCCAGAATTCCAAAGGACCCAGCCGGGACTGGCTGAAGATCGTCAAGAGTACCCAGGCGAAGAACAAGATCAACCAGTGGTTCAAGAATGAACTGAAAGAGGACAATATCATCAAGGGCAAGGAGATGCTCGCCTCCTACTGCAAGGCAAAGGGGATCGTGCAGAGCGATATCATGAAGCCGGAGTATATGGAGGCTGCCATGCGCAAGTACGGCTTCAAGGATTGGGACTCCATCCTGGCAGCCATCGGTCACGGAGGGCTGAAGGAAGGGCAGGTAGTCAACAAGCTTTTGGAGCGCAGCGAGAAGCAGCACAAGAAGGAGATGACGGACGAGAAGCTGGTGGAGTCTGTGGTGGAATCCAAGGAGATCGAACACCGCAGGTCAAAAAACCACAATGCCATCGTGGTGAAAGGGCTTCACGACCTGGCGGTCCGTTTTTCCAAATGCTGTTCTCCGGTGCCGGGGGATGAAATCGTCGGCTTTGTGACCAGAGGCAGAGGGGTGTCCATTCACCGGACAGACTGCGTCAACATCATCAATTTAAGCGATGCGGAACGTGTCCGCCTGATCGACGCGGAGTGGCAGAAGGTGGAAAACGACAACCCCAACGAGAGATTTCCGGCGGAGATCAAGATCTATGTCTACAACCGTACCGGTGTTTTGGTGGACGTATCCCGTGTGCTCACAGAAATGAAGATCGACCTGAACGGGGTGAATTCCCGCAAGACTAAGCAGGATCGGGCGACCATCACTATGAGTTTTGACGTACAGAGCAAGGAGGAGCTGAGCACCATCATCGCGAAGATCCGTCAGGTGGAGAGCGTGATCGATGTGGAGCGGAGCGCAGGGTGAGCTGCAAAAAAGCAAAGCGGCGGCAAAAGAGGAAAGGAGAACTGCCATGGGAAAATTAAAGATACAGAGAATGGTCTTAGGACCGGTCCGGACGAACTGCTATCTGGCGGTCAATCAGGAGACGAAGGAATGTTTTGTGGTGGATCCCGCAGATATGGCGGGGCTGATCCTCACGGAGATCAAGGAAGAGAATCTGACGGCAAGGGCAGTCCTTTTGACACACGGTCACTATGACCACATCGGGGCAGCGGAAGAATTGAGAACGTCGCTGAAGATCCCAATTTATGCCTCCGAGATGGAGCTTCCGACACTTGCTGACACGGAAAAGAATCTGTCCGCCATGTTCGGCCATCCCATGACGGTCAAGGCGGATCGGGGACTGAAAGACGGAGAGGTACTGGGGATCGCCGGCTTTTCGGTGCAGGTATTCCAGACGCCCGGGCATACGCCGGGAGGAGCTTGCTATTATCTGGAGGAAGAGAAGACGCTGTTCTCCGGGGATACCCTGTTTGCAGGTTCCGTGGGAAGGAGTGATTTCCCGGGAGGGAGCGCAAGAACCCTCCAGGATTCCGTGAGACGTCTGTTTCGGGAGCTTCCCGAGGATACCAATGTGTATCCGGGACATGAGTCGGAGACGGATATCGGATATGAGAAGAGATACAATCCATATGCATAAGGACGGAGATACAGTTCCATGATTACGATACAGTTAAATAAACGGGATTTTGAGTATGACACCCATTCCCTGGTCAAGGCCTTCTTCCCGGAGGAGGAGGTTTCCGTCATTTACGAGGGGGAGCCGGAGAAGGAGAAGAGCCACCTGAAAATCTCTATTTTTTATGGGGAAAACGGGATCCGGATCCGTTTTTCCGACGGGGAAGGGCAGCTTCTCAGAGAAGAAACGGAAGAGGTCGTCTATGAGGAGAACCGAAAGGAGACCAAGAACCATCTGAAATACCGTCTCTACAAAATGCTCCAGAGCCATACCGGGGTGAGCCTTCCCTGGGGGACGCTTACGGGAATCCGCCCCACGAAAATCCCCATGGCAATGCTGGAGGAGGGAAAGACGAACCGGGAGATTGCAGAGTATATGCGGGAAACCTATCTGACCAGCCCGGAGAAAACGGCTCTGGGGATCTCCATTGCCAACCGGGAACGGAAAATCCTTCAGCATATCGATTATCAGGACGGCTACAGCCTCTATGTGGGGATTCCCTTTTGCCCCAGCATTTGCCTGTACTGTTCCTTCAGTTCAAGCCCCATCGGTCTTTGGAAAGACCGGGTGGAGGATTATCTCCAGGCGCTGGGCAAAGAGATCCGCTTTGGGGCAGAAGCATACCGGGACAAAAAGATGGACACCCTCTATATCGGCGGCGGAACCCCGACTACCCTCTCGCCGGAGCAGCTGGATTGGCTTCTTGGAGATCTGGAACAACGGTTTGACCTTAGCTCCCTGAAGGAATTCACCGTGGAAGCAGGGAGACCGGACAGCATCACCAGGGAGAAGCTTCAGGTCATCCGGAAGCATCCGGTGACCAGGATTTCCATCAATCCCCAGACCATGAATCAGAAAACACTGGATTTGATCGGCCGGAAGCACACCGTGGAGGATACGAAGGAAGCGTTCTTCCTGGCGCGGGAGCTGGGCTTTGACAACATCAACATGGATCTGATTGTGGGACTGCCCGGGGAAGGAGAGGAAGAGGTGCGCCACACGCTAAAGGAGGTGACGGCGCTCGCTCCGGATAGCCTGACGGTGCATTCCCTGGCGGTGAAGCGGGCGGCAAGGCTTCGCCTGTTCAAGGACGAGCACAAGGAACTGTCCTTTATCAACAATACGGACATCATGAATCTGACAGAACGCTTTGCCATGGAAGCCGGGCTCTATCCCTACTATCTCTACCGCCAGAAAAATATGGCGGGAAACCTGGAGAATGTAGGATACGCCAAGCCGGGAAAAGAAGGGATCTACAATATCCTGATTATGGAGGAGAAACAGTCGATCCTGGCGCTGGGAGCAGGCGCCTCCACAAAGGTGGTGGCGGCAAGCGACCGGATTGACCGGATTGAGAACGTAAAAGATATCAAGAATTACATTGAGCGCATCGACGAGATGATCGAGCGCAAACGCCAGGGATTTTTAAAATATGGAAAATAGTAAGACAATGCACATTATCGGGCAGAGCCTGGAAGCGGAGCTTGCCCACGGAATCATGGTCAGCAACCTTGCCTTTCGCGTAGCCAGGGAGCTGTCCCTGGATGACAAGATCTGTTATGAGATGGCAGTCGCCGGTATGCTTCACGATATCGGCAAGCTGGAGATCGCCAAGCTGATCTCCGAAAGGCAGAAGGAGACGCTGACCATTGAGGAATTGAAGTATGTGAGGAACCATTCGACATTGAGCTACACCATTCTCACGGAGCGGGGGTACAGCGATTTGATCCTCAAATCGATCCTCTATCACCATGAGAATTATGACGGCACCGGGTACCCCGCCAACTTAAGCGGGGAGGAAATCCCGCTGGGAGCCAGAATTTTACGGGTCTGTGATACCTTTTCCGCATTGGTTTCCAACCGTCCCTACCGCAGCGCATTTGACAAGGATACCGCGGTGGAGCTGATGATCGATGAAATCAAGAATTTTGATGTAGGCGTGTTTCTGGCATTCCAGAGAGTGATACATCAGGAGGATATAGAGGACGTGATTTCCATTACGTGGAAAGATTTGACGGCCGAACAATAAGGAGGAATATCATGCCATTAAAGAAAAAGCCGGTAACCGGTATGAAGGATATTATGCCCAGGGAGATGGAGATCCGCAATTATGTGATGCAGCTGATCCGGGATACCTATGGGATGTTCGGGTTTTCCAACATCGAGACGCCTTGCGTGGAGCATATTGAGAACCTTTCCAGCAAACAGGGCGGAGAGAATGAGAAGCTGATCTTCAAGATCTTAAAGAGAGGAGAGAAGCTGAAGCTGGATACGGCGAAGGAGGAGATGGATCTGGTAGACGGAGGCTTAAGATATGACCTGACCGTACCGCTGTCCAGGTATTACTCCAACAATGCCAATGAGCTGCCCTCTCCCTTCAAAGCGCTCCAGATGGGAAATGTGTGGAGGGCGGATCGTCCCCAGAGAGGACGTTACCGCCAGTTCATGCAGTGTGACATCGATATCCTGGGAGAGCCCACCTATCTGGCGGAGATCGAGCTGATCCTGGCGACCTCTACACTGGTGGGCAAGCTTTTTGAAGACTTTACCATCCGGATCAATGACCGGAGGATCTTAAAAGCGATGGCGGCTTACAGCGGATTTGAGGAAAAGGATTTTGACGAGGTATTCATCGTCCTGGACAAGATGGATAAGATCGGTCTGGACGGCGTGGCAGAGGAGCTTCGGAAAGCTGGATATGGGGAGAGCATGGTAGAAACCTACATGGGGCTTTACCGGGAGGTTACCTCAGACCTTGACGGTATCCGCTATCTGAAGGACAAGCTGAAGGATACCTTAAAGGATAATACAGCCGACGATCTGATGACGATCATTTCCAGCGTGGAGGCGGCAAAGATGGCCAACTTCAAACTGGTCTTCGACCCCACTCTGGTGCGGGGAATGTCCTATTACACCGGTCCGATCTTTGAGATCAGCATCGACGGCTTTGCGGGAAGCGTCGGAGGCGGCGGCAGATACGACGAGATGATCGGGCGTTTCACCGGGCAGAATACGCCGGCATGCGGCTTTTCCGTGGGATTTGAGCGGATCGTCATGCTGCTTCTGGAGCGGGATTATCAGGTGCCTACGGCGAAGAGCAAGAAGGCATATCTCATTGAGAAGGGCATGAGCCCGGAGAAGCTTTTGGAGGTCTTCAAGGAAGCGGAAGCAGACCGTAAGGACGGCAGCGTGGTGAACGTGGTGATGATGAAAAAGAACAAGAAATTCCAGAAAGACCAGCTTGCCAAGGAAGGCTATACGGAAATCAAAGAATTTTTTCATAATTAAGGAGGAGAAAAACAATGGCAGAGACAATGAAGGGGCTTCACCGCTCCCATCGCTGTACCGAGGTGACCAATTCTGACATCGGTTCCAACGTTACCCTCATGGGCTGGGTACAGAAGAGAAGAAATTTAGGAAGCCTGATCTTCGTGGATTTGAGAGACCGAAGCGGGCTGATTCAGATCGTATTTGACGAAAACGATATCGGGACGGAGGGCTTTGAGAAAGCTTCCAGGATCCGAAGCGAGTTCGTGATCGCCGTGACCGGCAGAGTGGAGAAGCGAGGAGGAGCCGTCAACGAAAGCCTGAAGACAGGAGAGATCGAGGTGAGGGCGCTGTCCCTTCGAATCCTGTCTGAGTCCGAGACTCCGCCATTTCCCATCGAGGAGCACATTCAGACCAGGGATGAGCTGAGGCTGAAATACCGTTTCCTGGATCTTCGCCGTCCGAACCTCCAGAGAAATCTGATGCTCCGAAGCAAAGTGGCGACTGCTGTGAGAAAATTCCTGGACGAGGAAGGCTTCCTGGAGATCGAGACTCCCATCCTGATCAAGAGTACGCCGGAAGGCGCCAGGGATTATTTGGTTCCAAGCCGCGTGCATCCGGGAAATTTCTATGCCCTTCCCCAGTCTCCGCAGCTGTTCAAACAGCTTCTGATGTGTTCCGGCTATGACCGTTATTTCCAGATCGCCAAATGCTTCCGCGACGAGGATCTGAGGGCGGACCGCCAGCCGGAGTTTACCCAGATCGATATGGAGCTTTCCTTTGTGGATATCGACGACGTGATCGATGTCAATGAACGCCTCCTTGCCTATGTCTTCAAGGAGACACTGGGTGTGGAGGTTCCCCTTCCGATCCCCAGGATGACCTGGCAGGAGGCGATGGACCGCTTCGGTTCCGACAAGCCGGATATCCGGTTCGGCATGGAACTTACGAACGTTTCCGAACTTGTGAAGGACTGTGGATTCGGCGTATTCACCAATGCGTTAAAGGAAGGCGGCAGCGTCCGTGGAATCAACGCCAAGGGGCAAGGTCATATGCCGAGAAAGAAGATCGACGCCCTGGTGGAGTTTGCCAAAGGTTATGGAGCCAAGGGGCTGGCATACCTCTCAGTCAATGAGGATGGGACCTACAAATCTTCCTTTGCGAAATTCATGACCGAAGAGGAGCTGAAAGCCCTGGTGGAGGCGATGGGCGGAGAGCCGGGAGACCTCCTGCTCTTTGCGGCTGACAAGAACAAGATCGTGTGGAGCGTGCTGGGCGCCCTTCGTCTGGAGATCGCGAAGAATCTGGAGCTCTTGGACAAGAACGAATTCAAATTCCTCTGGGTGACAGAGTTCCCGCTGCTGGAGTGGTCTGATGAGGAGAACCGCTTCATGGCGATGCACCATCCGTTCACGATGCCCATGGAAGAGGATTGGGATAAGATCGACACCGATCCGGGTTCTGTGAGGGCGAAAGCCTACGACATTGTCTTAAACGGCGTGGAGCTGGGCGGCGGAAGCGTCCGTATCCATCAGGACGATATCCAGAGCAAGATGTTCGATGTGCTGGGGCTCAGCAAAGAAGTGGCAGAAGAACGCTTCGGCTTCCTCCTTCGGGCATTCAAGTACGGAGTACCGCCCCATGCAGGGCTTGCCTACGGTCTGGACCGTCTCGTGATGCTGATGGCTGGCGAGGACAGCATCCGTGAGGTGATCGCATTCCCGAAGGTAAAAGATGCCTCCTGCCTGATGACCGGAGCGCCGGGACCGGTGGATGAGGAACAGCTAAAGGAACTGGAGCTTGCTATCGTAGAGAAGGAAGAAGAGGAATAAAGGAAAACCCCCATGGTAAGAATTACGGTGAGTTACTTACCATGGGGGTTTTGTTTGCGGATATCCGGTCCCTTCGAAAGCGGATCAGGAGGTCGTACCGGAGGAAAATTCCGAGATCGCCTGGGTGGATCCGCCGAGGAGGATGCTGCTGAAATCATCGGCAAACATCATTTCCCAGGAGGAGCCGTCGTTGTGGAAGGTGATCGTCGTGGAAAAGTCGGCAGATGCCTGGTTCTCATCCAGCGCTTCCTTCAGATACAGAGCCGTCTGGTTGGTCTGTTCTGTATAGGAATCCCGGAGGGATTCCGTGGTGGATGCATATTCCACCAGTTTTTCACGGAAGGAGTCGAGGACAGAGGAAAGATCCAGGCTGGTGACCGTGACGTCTACGGTGGCATCCGTCCCGTTCTCGTCCGTCTCCGCCGAGACAATGGTGTAGTCGAAACAGGAAGCGATCTGGGAAGCAAGGCTTTGGTCTACCTCCTGGTAATATTCGCTGCCTGTAGCAAAAATATCATTCAGATCCAGATATGCACTCCAGTCGTCGGCAGTAAAGCCCTTCATCATGTCCAGGACCGCCCGGGCGTTCTCCTCCGGCGTGAGGAGAAACGGATCATTGAGATAGGTGATAAGCCCGCCAACCAGCTCATCCTCCAGGTTTTCACTGCTCTGGATGCTCCAGCCGTTTTCCAGATGGACCAGCTCGAAATGGGCATCGGTTGTGACGGTGTCATAGGTTTTCTCCTTCAGGAGCGTTCCAAGGACGGAGAAATAGTCGTTGATAGACAGAGGATAGTCCTCCGAGCTGCCTGGATCCAGAGAACGGGTGAGCAGCGTAAGACACAGATCCTTTGCCAACGCCTTGGCATCCAGGTTTGTGATCTCCACGGAGACATAGGCGCTGTCGTCCTCGGTCTTGGAGGACTTGATTTTATAGCTGAAATTCTGGAAAAACAGCTTGACCGCCTCCACGCTTTCCTCCCCCACGTCCGTCTGAAGGGTTTGATTTTTGGTGATATCCTCATAGGATATGAAATTCTCTATCGTTTCCTGATCTAGTTTTTTGATGGATTCCAGCTCCTTTTTGACCAGCCTTTCCGGAGACGACTGACCGCAGCCGCCAAGGAAGAGACAGGCTAGGAGCACAGGAATGATTCGGCATAGTGTTTTCATAGGGTTCTCCTTATTGATGAAAAAATGGATGGCATGATCATTCTGCCAGCAGCGGTCAAAAGAAGAATCTGGACAGGAAGGCAGCAAGCGATACCTGAGCAAACAAGATGACCGGCATGCCAATCCGAAACGACAGATGCTGTGTCTTATGGCGGTAGTGGAACATCCCATAGATACAACCCAGGGATCCGCCAAGGATCGCCAGCAGAAACAAGGTCTTCTCCGGGATCCGCCACCGTCCCGCTTTTGCACGGCGCTTGTCTGCCCTCATCGCCAGGGCGCCGCACAGGTTCAGGATGATCAAATAGCCAAATAGCAGATAAATCATAGAACTCCTTTCTCTCGTACAGGATATTTCCTAGTGTATAAGAAAAGTTACGGTTTGTCAAAAAATATCTGTTGACAATCAAAGCAAAACAGTATATTATTACAGACAAAATGAAAATGTACGAGGAGGAAAGACAAATGTACTCTCTGGAAGAAGTGAGGGCGGTAGATCCGGAAATCGCGGATGCGATCGTCGCAGAGGAAACGAGACAGAACAGCCATATTGAGCTGATTGCATCTGAGAACTGGGTGAGCAAGGCAGTGATGGCGGCAATGGGCAGCCCGCTGACCAATAAATATGCAGAAGGGTATCCGGGGAAACGCTACTACGGAGGCTGCGAATGTGTGGACGTGGCTGAGAACCTGGCAAGGGACCGCGCCATGAAGCTGTTTGGCTGCACCTACGCCAACGTACAGCCCCATTCCGGCGCCCAGGCAAACATGGCTGTCTTCTTTGCCATGCTGAAGCCGGGGGACACCGTTATGGGAATGGATTTGGCACACGGCGGTCACTTGTCCCATGGGAGCCCTGCCAATTTTTCCGGCGCTTATTTCAATGCCGTGCATTACGGAGTGAACGATGAGGGCTTCATCGATTATGAGAAGGTAAGGGAGCTGGCGCTTGAATGCAAGCCTAAGATGATCGTGGCAGGAGCCAGCGCCTATGCGAGGACCATTGATTTTAAGAAATTCAGGGAGATTGCTGACGAGGTAGGTGCTTATCTGATGGTGGATATCGCACATATCGCGGGTCTGGTGGCTGCAGGAGTGCATCCAAGCCCCATCCCCTATGCGGACGTGACGACGACCACCACCCATAAGACCTTAAGGGGACCGAGGGGAGGCATGATCCTCTCCAGTGCCGAGACGGCTGAGAAATTCAATTTCAACAAGGCTGTTTTCCCGGGGATCCAGGGAGGCCCGCTGATGCATGTCATCGCGGCAAAGGCAGTCTGCTTTAAAGAGGCGCTGACAGAAGACTTTAAGGTATACCAGAACCAGGTAGTCAAGAATGCGAAGGCATTGTGCCAGGGACTGATGGACCGGGGCGTGAAGATCGTATCGGGAGGTACGGACAATCATCTGATGCTGGTAGATCTCACCAGCGTGGGAAGAACGGGAAAAGAAGTCGAACATCTCCTCGACAGTGTGAATATCACCTGCAATAAAAACACGATTCCCAATGATCCAAAATCCGCCTTTGTCACCAGCGGCATTCGCCTGGGAACGCCGGCTGTGACCTCCAGAGGCATGAAGGAGGAGGATATGGATGTGATTGCGGAGGCGATCACGACGATGCTCAAGGAAGGAGAATCCGGGGCAGAGAAAGCAAAAAGGCTTGTAAAAGGCTTGACAGATCAATATCCGCTGCTATAATAAGGAAAGGAAAGCGGGAGGGAAATCTTTCGGAAGAGGGAAGATTTCCCTCTTTTTTCCGGTATTGTGAAGAAGAATTCACAGTTTTAAAGAAAAATTAAGTAGGTATCCCGAAGGACATCGTGGTATAATGGGTGCACGGAGTGCAATCCAGACCGAGAGGATCGGTCTGCCCTGCGCTGCAGGGATGATACTAGGCAAGCCCACGGTACGTGGCCAAAGCCGATAGAAACTGGAGAGCAGATATGGAGGAGCCATAATGAAAAAAAAGAGAATAGTCATTCTAGTAGCTGCGGTGGTCGTGATAGCGGCTGCGGCAGGCGTTGCGATAAGATACAGGCTGGGTGGCAGCCAGACAGCATCTGGACAGAATAGCGGCGATAGTGCTTTTGTGGATTCGGTAGCTACCATTACAGGTTTGGATGCCAGCGGCATCCAGAATCGTTTCAGCGGGGTTGTGGAGCCGCAGGAGACCGTGACGATCCAAGGTGGTGACCAGAAGGTAAAGGAAATTTATGTAGAGGAAGGGGATCAGGTAAAGGCGGGACAGGAGCTTTTCTCCTATGACACAACAGATACAGAAGAGAGTATCCTAGAGGCGGAGATTGAGATCGACCGGCTTGAGGCATCCATCGAATCTACGAAATCCCAGATCGAGACCCTGAATCAGGAGCTGGCGAATCTCACCACAGAAGATGCCAGATTGGAGATGACCAACCGGATTCAGACGATGGAAAACACTCAGAAAAGAAGCGAATATGACTTAAGGAAGCAGAATGTTACCTTGGAACAGCTGCAGAACAGCCTCAACAACTCTACGGTAACCAGCGAGATCGATGGTGTAATCAGAACCATCAATGAGAGTCTGATGAATGGTGAGGACAGCAGCGGCTACAACTATTCCATGGACGAGGACAGCAATGCATTTATCACCATAGTGGCTACAGGAGACTACCGCGTGAAAGGCACAGTGAATGAGCAGAACCGCAATTCGATTATCGAAGGGGCGGTGGCAACGGTTCATTCCAGAGTGGATGAAAGCCAGACTTGGCGAGGAACGATGACGGCCATCGATACCAACAATCCAACTACCAACACAGACAGCATGATGATGGATACGGGGAGCAGTGATACCAGTTCCAGCAATTATACCTTCTATGTCAATCTGGATTCTGCGGACGGATTGATTCTGGGACAGCATGTGTACATCGTTCTGGGAGAGCCAAACGACAAGGACGGTATGTGGCTCAGCAGTTATTACATTGTCCAGGAGGAGGGAGCAGAAGCCTACGTATGGGCAGCCAGCTCAGGTGATACCTTGGAGAAACGGGAGGTCACCTTGGGAGAATACGATGAAGCGACAGAGGAGTATGAGATTTTAGACGGTCTTACCACGGATGATTATATTGCATTTCCGGCAGACACGCTGACAGAAGGAATGAGAGTGGAGAGAAATGTAAGCCAGGACACACTGATGAATTCAGGTGCTGACAGCGCAGTCGGAACAGGTGGGGATAGTGATCTGGGAGGGGACACCTACAGCGGAGAGGATACTTACAGCGGTGAAGACACCTATCTGGGAGAGGATACCTATAGCGGAGAGGATACCTACAGCGGAGGGGACACCTACAGTGGTGAAGATACCTATCTGGGAGAGGACACTTACAGCGGTGAAGATACTTATCTGGGAGAGGATACTTATTCAGGAGAGGATACCTACAGTGGTGGAAGCAGCTATGACGGCGAGGACCTCATTTCAGAGGAGGGAATGGAGTGATACTGGAGATTAAACATGTATATAAGGATTATTTCTCAGGCAATCTGGTCGTGCCGGTACTGAAGGATATCAATCTTCAGGTGGAGGAGGGCGAGTATCTTGCCATCATGGGTCCTTCAGGTTCCGGGAAATCCACACTGATGAATATCATTGGCTGTTTGGACAAACCCACGAAGGGCGAGTTTTATCTGGGAGGAGAAAATATCCTTTCCCTTCGGGAGAACAGCCTGGCGGATGTAAGGCTCAGGATGGTGGGATTTGTATTCCAGACCTTCCAGCTGCTTCCAAGGCAGAGCGCTATCGAAAATGTGGCACTGCCGCTTATCTATGCGGGTGTTTCCAAGAAAGAGCGTCTCAAGAGAGCGGCGCAGGCTTTGGATAAAGTTGGACTTTCAGAGAGGATGTTTTTTAAGCCGAACCAGCTTTCAGGCGGCCAAAAACAGAGGGTTGCCATTGCAAGGGCGATTGTCAACAATCCAAAGATCCTTCTGGCTGACGAGCCGACAGGAGCATTGGATTCCAAGTCCAGTGAGCAGGTTATGAATCTATTTGGCAAGCTGAATGAAGAAGGGGTGACCGTCATTATGATCACCCACGACAGCCATGTGGCAAGTCATGCAAAACGCGTGGTTGACATTTTCGACGGCGAAATTTCCGAGAGAGGTGTAAAGGAGGCAGAGCCGTGAAAAAGCGTACAATTATTATAAGCTGCCTGCTTGTGGCGGCACTTATTGCAGGAGGAGTATACGGCGCTTCTTATTTGCTCCGTAACAGCGGAGCGACCGTTCCTGTTTATTCTGTAGCGTCCAAAAATATGGGATATTACGATTACAATGTATCCAGCAGCGGTACAGTGACCTCCAAGGCGACACAGGAAGTCTACCTGGATACCAATGAGCTAGTGGATCAGGTGTATGTAAAAGAAGGAGACAAGGTACAAATTGGCGACAAGCTCCTGTCTTATGATACGACGCTTCTGGAATTGGATTTGGAAGCCAGCCAGCTGGAAAAGGAAGCGACAGAGTTGGAGCTGAAGGGCGCTCAGGCAGATCTGCAGACACTGCAGTCCACGACACCGATTCCAGACAGTGAGACGGAAGGATATGATTCTTATCTGGATGAATGGGACAGTTGGGACGGGTCAGACTATACTTATGGTGATGATTCCAGTTCCGATAGTTTCCTGGAAGACTATGAAGCCAGCATCATCCCCAATCCAAGTCTGAATATGCTGACAGCATCCTCAGGAGTTGTAGTGATTGGAGATGGAAGTTCCGACGGCAGCGCCGGTGTTGTGGCTATCGGTGGTGACAGCGGAAGCGGCCAGACGGAATCTGCGGCTCAGAGTGAGACACAGACGCCTGCAGGCGCCAGTGAACCGTCCTCCGGAGGGGCACAGCCTTCCAATGAAGTACAGTCCCCCAGTGAAGTACAACCTTCCAGTGAGACAACACCCAGCGAATCACAGCCTGCTTCTACAGAGCCAGTATCCCAGACACCCAGTACGCCTGCAAGTACGGAACCTGTGCAGACAGAGCCGCCCACGACCTCCCAGACAGAATCGCCTGGAAATGGAGGGACAATCAATATCACACCGGAACCGGACACCCCCCAGGAACCGACTACCCCAGCAGGTACGGAGCCGGCCACTCCGGATGCTACAGAACCGGTACAGACAGAACCGCAGACCGATTCGGATGGAACGCTGATTAT
>DVFT01000088.1 GCA_018713105.1 Candidatus Limivivens merdigallinarum
GTGATATACTGAATTCAACAGATGAAAAAGGCAGAAGCTTTTTACTTGGCACTGAAAAAAAACCGGGCAAACCGGTTAAAATATAGGAGGATAAGAAAATGAAATTTTTTGTTGACACAGCCAATGTAGAGGAAATCAGAAAGGCAAACGACATGGGAGTGATCTGCGGCGTGACCACCAATCCGTCCCTGATCGCAAAATCCGGCAGAGTGTTTGAGGAAGTGATCAAGGAGATCACCTCCATCGTAGACGGTCCCATCAGCGGAGAGGTGAAAGCCACCACCGTGGACGCTGAAGGAATGATCAAAGAGGGACGCGAGATCGCTGCGATCCATCCCAATATGGTAGTCAAGATCCCGATGACCGTGGAAGGTCTGAAGGCTGTGAAGGTACTTTCCGCGGAAGGTATCAAGACCAATGTGACCTTGATCTTTACCGCAAACCAGGCGCTTCTGGCAGCGAGAGCCGGAGCAACCTATGTGTCTCCGTTTTTGGGACGTCTGGACGATATCTCCGTGCGCGGCGTGGACCTGATCAAAGAGATTGCTGAGATCTTCGCTGTGGCAGGCATTGAGACAGAGATCATCGCAGCCAGCATCCGCAACCCCATGCATGTGACCGACTGTGCTCTGGCAGGCGCTGACATCGCCACAGTACCGTACAAGGTGATCGAGCAGATGACCAAGCACCCGCTCACGGACGCCGGAATCGAAAAATTCCAGGCTGATTATAAAGCGGTGTTTGGAGAGTAACCCTACATGGAAAGATTTGCTTGCATTGAAGGGCGACTTTCCGTATAATAGAACGGCAAAAAAGAATGAAAGGAACGAGGAGTAGAATGAATAAGTTAGAGCTTTTGAAGACTGCTAACGAAATCCGCAAAGGCATTGTATCCTCTGTGCACAGTGCGAAAGCCGGGCATCCGGGCGGATCTTTATCTGCGACTGAGGTATTTACCTATCTGTATTTTGAAGAAATGAACATTGACCCGAAAAATCCAACGGATCCGGACCGTGACCGTTTCGTACTGTCCAAGGGGCATACGGCTCCGGGACTCTATTCCACACTGGCGGAGAGAGGGTATTTCCCCAAGGAAGACCTTTTGACCCTTCGGCACTTAGGATCCTATCTGCAGGGACATCCGGATATGAAACATATCCCGGGCGTGGATATGTCCAGCGGCTCCCTGGGACAGGGGATTTCCGCGGCTGTGGGAATGGCGCTGTCCGCCAAGATGGATGGCAAAGCCTACCGGGTATACACGCTGCTTGGAGACGGCGAGATCCAGGAAGGTCAGGTATGGGAGGCGGCGATGTTTGCCGGAGCAAGGAAACTGGACAACCTGGTTGTCATCGTGGATAACAACGGACTCCAGATTGACGGAAACATTGCGGACGTCTGCTCCCCGTATCCCATCGATAAAAAATTCGAAGCCTTCAATTTCCATGTGATCAATGTGGCAGACGGCAACGATTTTGATCAGCTGAAAGCTGCATTCGACGAGGCGAAGGCAACCAAGGGAATGCCAACTGCGATCGTGATGAAGACTGTGAAGGGCAGAGGCGTTTCCTACATGGAAAACAATGCCGGATGGCACGGCAAAGCCCCCAACGATGAGGAGTACAAGATCGCGATGGAAGAACTGGAAAAGGCAGGTGAAGCGTTATGTCAGAAGTAAAGAAGATTGCAACCAGGGACAGCTATGGAAACGCACTGGTAGAGCTTGGCAAGGAACACGAAAATCTCGTGGTTCTGGACGCTGACCTGGCGGCTGCCACCAAGACCGGTGTATTCAAGAAGGCATTTCCGGAACGCCATATCGACTGTGGAATCGCAGAGTGCAATATGGCAGGCATCGCCGCAGGCTTGGCGACGACGGGGAAGGTTCCCTTCATGAGTACCTTCGCCATGTTTGCAGCAGGCCGTGCTTTTGAGCAGGTTCGCAATTCCATCGGCTACCCCCATCTGAATGTGAAGATCGGCGCTACCCATGCCGGTATTTCCGTGGGAGAAGACGGCGCTACCCATCAGTGCAATGAGGATATTGCCCTGATGCGCACCATCCCGGGTATGGTAGTCATCAATCCCAGCGATGACATTGAGGCAAAGGCTGCTGTGAAGGCTGCCTACGAGCATGTGGGTCCTGTTTATCTCCGCTTCGGACGTCTTGCAGCCCCGGTGATCAATGATAACCCGGATTACAAATTCGAGCTTGGCAAGGGCGTACTTTTAAAAGAAGGCAAGGATCTCACCATCGTAGCCACGGGTCTTATGGTATCTGCAGCCCTTGAAGCTGCCGAAATGCTGAAAAAAGACGGAGTGGATGCAGAGGTCATCAATATCCATACCATCAAACCGCTGGATGAGGATCTGATCGTAGCGTCCGCAAAGAAAACCGGCAAGGTTGTGACGGTGGAAGAGCACTCTGTCATCGGCGGTTTAGGAAGCGCAGTCTGCGACTGCCTTTCCGAGAAAGCTCCGACCCCTGTGAAAAAGATCGGCGTCAATGACGTCTACGGCGAATCCGGTCCGGCTGCAGCTCTGCTCCACAAATACGGGCTGGATGCAGAGGGCGTTTATGAGAGCGTGAAAGCGTTTTTGAAATAGTGGAAAATTGAAAAATGGAGTAGAAACCTGCTAAGCCCATGGATTGGGGGAGGCAGGTTTGAAGATAGGGATCATCTCTGGAAGGTGGTCCTTATTTTTGTGCGATACGCCCAGAGGGCAGCCGCATGAATGGGCAAGCTTGCTTGCACAGACATGCGGATATCCGACAGGCAACGGTCAGCGAGTGACATCGTCACGAGCTGCCGTAGAAATAAAACTTCTCGGGAAAAATTACGAATTATAATGATGAGAGGACCTTTCAGAAAAAAGAGACGAGGAGGTGACAGGATGGAAGATGCCAAGATCGTTGAGTTATTTTGGGAAAGGAAGGAATGTGCCATTCAGGCAGCCAGCGACAAATACAATTCGTTCTGCTTTCGGATCGCGTACAAAATTTTGTACAGCAGGGAGGACTCAGAGGAATGTGTCAACGATACCTGGTTTGCTGCCTGGCGGTACATTCCTCCCAAGAAACCTTCCGTATTGTCTGCTTTTCTGGGACGTATCACCAGAGGGTTTGCCATTGACTGTCTGAGGAAAAAGAGCGCGGCAAAACGGATCGACCAGCATATGATTCCCATCACAGAAGAAGTCGAAAGTCTGAACCAGGCGATGGCGTGCGCTATGGAAAAGGAGGATGATCTGACAGAACTTTTCAATGATTTTTTGCGGTCTTTGAAACCGAAAGACCGAGACATTTTTGTACGGCGATACTGGTATATGGATTCCTTGAAGGAGATTTCTGGGAGACATCAGATCACAGAGAGTTCCGTAAAATCGAATCTGTATCGCTCCAGAAATAAGCTGAGAAAGATTTTGATGAAAGAGAGGCGGCTTTTATGAGGCAGGCCAATGAGTTTTTGTTCCTTTCAGAATTTGGCAAGATCGATGACGGTTTTCTCTGCGATACCGCAAAACCCTGGAACCACACAGGGCAGGCTTTCGAAACTATGAAATTTGTCAGAAAAGCTGCTTGTGTTTTCTTAGTCCCGGCTTTGCTGGGGGGTGGGCTGTTCCATTCCCAGGTGAAGGCGGCATTGCAGGAATTTACGACCCAGTTAGGAAAATTCCTTGGCATCACAGAAGATTTGGCCGATTATACGGAGGCGCCAAACTCTTCTGTGACCCAAAACGGGCTGACGCTGACCCTAAAAGAAGTAATTTTGGATCAGAACCAGCTTCTGTTTCTTCTGGACACTCAATTTGATTCCAGGTCTGAACCAAGAGAGATCAGCTTAGCGGCGGACGTCTGGATGAACGGCGAAAAGCTCAATGCCCTGGAGGAATATACTTCGGACTGGATGGGCAGTCAGTCGGAACCACAGTACATGGTGCGTTTTTCGTTCGACGAAGAATGGAAAGACAGCCAGGCAAAGATCAAAGCCGTCTTTAAAGCCTGTGAATTGCAGGTGGATGAAGAAACGGGACCGATGTCCGGAGCGGAAATCGGGCAATATGAATTCTCATTCCATGCGTCGAAAACAGTCCTGGAAGACCATACGGTTTCTGTGCCGTTGGACATATCTGTTCCCATTGACAATACACATGAGATTCAGTTTGCAAAATTTGTAAAGAACAGTGTGGGAAGCAGAATCGAGGGAACGGCATCGGAACTTCCGGAAGGATATGTGTATTATTTGGAAGGGACAGACAGCACTGGAAGGGAGATCCGATACCACCTGTCAAGCCTGATAGACGGCAGGATCGTATTTGTAAATGAGGACAACACCTGGATTTCCTCAGATGCTGCGTGGATCAGACTGCAGTTATGCAGACAGAAGCTAAATGAGATTAAGAGGACAGAAGACATGGGAGAAGGGGAAGAGATTGTGGGGGAAGGTGCTTTTGAAGTAAATGGAGAAATAGATAAGATTGGGGGAGAGTTTGTGGCGGAGTGGCAGTTCGGTTTCTAAAAGAATTGAGCTTCGATCTTTCACATGCTATAATGAAGTATGATTTTGTATAGGTATCGTAAGGAGGCTGGAACCATATGATAAAACTTACTCTTGACAAACGGCAGCTATGCGATATACAAGGACGTTTATTTGAACTTGCCTTGAAAGAAGGATATGATTGCCCGGAATTTATCAGGGCTTTTATGAACAGCCGGGCAGCAGAAGCTTTGGATGATGTCTATGACCGCCTTCAGTGGGCAGGAGAAGAGTATATTTTGGAAGAACTTGCTGATGAGACGAATGGTTTGAAAAAAGCAGGAGAAATTTATCATAGAGAGGTAATGTATTGGGCAGGCTATACCTACCGATACTGGCATT
>DVFT01000089.1 GCA_018713105.1 Candidatus Limivivens merdigallinarum
CTGATATAATCCTTGATCAGAAAAATGGTTGTGTTTTCAGGAATGAAATTTTCCAGATCGTGAAACAGGCGCTCTGTCTTTTTTTGGATCGTTTTGTGGAGTTCCTTTAAGGTAAAACAGTTTTCCAGAAAGGCAAGAATGCTTTCATCTTCCCTGCTTTCACTGGAAAGCTTAAATTTCTGGCGGGCGTGAGCGAGAGCCGTAAATAGGACATAGTAGACATCTTTTACCTGATTGACCAGCAAAGAGGCATTTTCATGATAACAGGCATAATACTGATCTAAGATTTCCATGGCAGACTCTGCCTTCTTCCTATCCAGCGCATCCTCAAACGCAGAAATGGCAGGAAGCGGTCCAAAGGAACGGGAAACGGATTCCTGAAAAGGGGTCAGGATAATACCGGAATCAAAGAAGAAACCGGTCTGAATACGAATGACAGCGCTGGAGTACGAATGATAGGCGTTGGAGTAACCGGAGACGATATCGCCTGCCGCCAGAAAACATTCCCCGAGCTTCAAATAGTAATCCCGCATATAGTGGCAGACCGACAAAAGATTCCGCTCAAAAAGCGCGTCCCCATACAGGTGATAGACCTGGTACTGGCTGTGTTTGTTTACGGAGAGCATGTTCAGATGATAGCTGGCAAGAAACATGCCGAAGCTATCGTGAAAGGCGGAAAGCCGATTCTCACTCAATTCAACGCCGCCGCGCATTTCCACAATAACGGTGCAGAGAGGAGTTGTTTCAGA
Source organism: Candidatus Limivivens merdigallinarum (assembly GCA_018713105.1). Classification (GTDB taxonomy): domain Bacteria; phylum Bacillota; class Clostridia; order Lachnospirales; family Lachnospiraceae; genus Limivivens; species Limivivens merdigallinarum. Next base: position 750 of record DVFT01000089.1, read on the forward strand.
CAGGGGAAGGGACAGCTCATCGAGATAACGGAGAATGATGTCCTTTCGCTGGTCGTAAGGGTAGGTAAGCTGCAGGGCAAGGCGGAGGGCAGTCTCCTGGGAATGGAGGGTAGCGTTCCTGCGCAGCCGGAAATTCCGGTTGCATTCTTCGATGGCAGCCTGGACCGCCTCTTCGATTTCCTTTGGGTTCAGGGGCTTTTCCACATAGTTGACAGCCTTCAGCTTGATGGCAGCCTTCAGATATTCCTTGTCCGAGTAGCCGCTCATAAAGATGGCTGGCGTATCCGGGAGAAATTCCTGGATTTTTTCTACCATATGGATCCCGTCCATCCGGGGCATACGGATATCGCACAGGACGATGTCAGGTTTCTCCTTCCGTGCCAGGGCAAGCCCGTTGAGACCGTCGTCCGCCTGCAGGACTTCTTCGATGCCGAGGGATCTCCAATTACTAGAGGAAATGAGGCCGCTGCGGGTAAGTTCTTCATCATCTACAATCAGCAATTTCATAGTCTATCGATGTATTCCTTCCTTGTTCTTTGGTAAATGTTGAGATAAACTCTGGTTTCTGGTTATTTATTTTATCACAAAAGCAGAGAGAATACGAGTACAAAGGAAAAATATTTTACCCTTATTCGAAATATTTTCCGGTAGGAAAAGAAAAATACGGATGCTATAATGACGATAGATCAAACAAAGGAAGGAGTCAAAGCCGTGTCTGAATATGTTCTTGAATTAAAAGGCATTACGAAGATTTTCCCAGGTGTTAAGGCGCTGAACAATGTGCAGTTTCAGCTCAAACCCGGTGAAGTTCACGCCCTGATGGGTGAGAATGGCGCAGGAAAGTCTACGTTTATCAAAGTAATTACCGGTGTACATAAGGCAGAAGAAGGTGAAATGTATCTCTATGGTAAAAAGGTGGATTTCAAGGGACCGAAGGATGCACAGGCAGCAGGAATCGCAGCCGTGTACCAGCATCCCACGTCCTATCCGGATCTGACCGTGGCAGAAAACATTTTTATGGGTCATGAGATTGTGAAAAACAGGATGATCCAGTGGAAAGCGATGAACAATGAGGCAAACAAGCTTCTGAAGGAGCTGAATGCAGATTTCGACGCCACAGCAGAGATGGGAACCCTGAGTGTTGCCCAGCAGCAGATGGTAGAGATCGCAAAGGCACTGTCCACCAATGCAAAGATCATCATTCTGGACGAGCCGACGGCTTCCCTGACCAAAAGGGAATCCGAAGAGCTGTACCGGATTGTTGATAAGTTAAAGGAAGAGGGCGTTTCCGTTATCTTCATTTCCCACAGATTTGAGGATATGTACCGGCTGGCAAGCAGGGTAACGGTGTTCCGTGACTCTCAGTATATCGGAACCTACGATGTGGACGGCATCACCAATGCAGATCTGATCAAAGCAATGGTTGGCCGTGAGATCAACGATCTGTTCCCGAAGCCGAAGGTTAAGATCGGCAAAGAAATGCTCCGTGTAGAAGGCTTAAGCCGTGTCGGATTTTTCAAGAACATATCCTTTGACATCCGTGCAGGTGAAATCTTAGGATTTACCGGACTGGTCGGCGCAGGAAGAACCGAAGTAATGGAAAGCATCTGCGGCATTACGAGACCGGATGCCGGAAAGGTATATCTGGAAGGCGAGGAGATTCATGTCCATCAGCCTTCTGACGCAATGGAAAAAGGAATCATCCTTCTTCCGGAAGACCGGCAGAAGGAAGGACTGATCATGAGCTGGGGACTGGGGCGGAATGTTACGCTTCCTACCATCAGCAAATATGCGAAAAAGGGGTTCAATGACAATAAGAAAGAGAACGATCTGGCAAAACAGCTTCTGGAAGAAGTAGATACCAAGGCAGTGGATATCTTCCAGCCGGCAAGCTCCCTGTCAGGCGGTAATCAGCAGAAAGTTGTAGTTGCCAAGGCTTTGAGCCAGGAGATGAAGGTCGTAATCATGGACGAGCCTACCAAAGGTGTGGATGTAGGTGCAAAGGCTGAAATCTACGCGATCATGGGTGATCTGGCGAAGAAAGGGTATGCGATTATTCTGATCTCCTCTGAGATGCCTGAAATTTTAGGTATGAGTGACCGTATTGTCATCATGTGTAATGGCCGCAAAACCGGTGAGCTGAGCCGTGAGGAAGCAACCCAGGAGAGAATTCTGGAGCTTGCAATGGAGAAAAGTACAAATGCAGGGAAGGAGGCGAACAGGTAATGGCAAACAAGTCATTGATCAAAAAAATTACAGGTTCCCGTGAAGTCTTGCTTGCAGTTATTTTGATATTGCTTTTTATCATTGTTACCATCCTCAGCCCGTCCTTTTTGACTCCTAAGTCATTATCGGATATGCTGAAAAATAATGCGGTAACCATTATTATGTCACTGGGTATGCTGTGTGTTATGCTGGTAGGAGGAATTGATATTTCCATTATGTCAAGCTTAGCTCTGTCCGGTATGGCGATCGGTATGCTTCTGAAATACGAACATATTTCCGGAACCGTACTTCCGTTTATCATCGCAATTCTGATCGGAACGGCATGCGGTTTTGTGGTAGGGCTGGTAATTTCCCGAGCAAATGTGCCCCCGATCATTGCCACCATGGGCTTTATGTACATTTACAGGGCGATGGGCTATTTGATTTCCAACGGCGGTGAATGGGCAAGCGCAGCAGCCTTGGGTGAGTTTAAAGATTTTGCAACCTCCAATTTCCTGGGACTGAATTGCGTGATCTGGGTCATCATCATCTGTTATGTGATCTTCTTCTTCTTCATGAAGTGGACGAGAACCGGACGAAAGATCTATGCAGTAGGAAGCAATCCCAGCGCAGCAGAGGTTTCCGGTATCAATGTGAAGAATATTAAGCTGATGGTTTACACCATCATGGGACTTCTTGCCGGTCTTGGCGGTGCACTGCAGGTAGCGGTATACGCTTCTGCAATGCCGGATATGCAGCAGGGCGGTGAGATGGATGTCATCGCTGCCTGTGTTATCGGCGGTGTCAGCATGAACGGTGGACGTGGTTCCGTAATCGGAGCTCTCTTGGGTTCCGTGATCCTTGCCACCATCGCAAGGGCTCTTCCATTGGTTGGAATTGACGCATTGTGGCAGAATACCATCAAGGGTGTCCTGATCCTTGTAGTAGTTGTTGTAAACGTAATCCTGCAGCGTATTGCAGACAGAAATGCATTAAGAGGGAGGGAGATGTAATCATGGCTGGAAAATCTGGAAGAAGTATCAACAATGTGCCGGAAAGTCCGATAAAAAAGATGATTTTCAGCTGGGAAGGCATTCTGGTTATCCTGTTTATATTGGTAAATATATTCTGTGCATTCTTTTCTGAATTTTATAACTTAAGTAGCGTGCTCCGTCAGATGCCGATCTATTTGGCTGAGGTATTCCTGATGCTGCCGATGGCTTACATCCTGGTAATGGGTGAGATCGATATCTCCATCGGTTCGATCGTTTGTCTTGCCGCGACGATGAGCTGTATCGTATGCAATACGGGTGCTCCTTTTATCGTGGTAGTCCTGACAGGGCTGTTGGTGGGAACGGCATGCGGCGCTGTGAATGGTCTGGTTTTGACGAAATTCCAGGAGCTGCCGACGATGATCGTTACTCTGGCGACACAGATTATCTTCCGTGGTATCGCTGAGATTGTTCTGGGAAGCGGCGGAAGTATTTCCGCAAGCAATACGGCAGGCTTTACCGCTATTGGCGGAAAAGTAGGAAGTGTTCCTTATATTTTATTTCTGGTTGTCATCCTTGCCGTGATCTTTGCAGTCGTGCTTGGAAAGACCACCTTTGGACGCCGGGTCTATGCAATCGGTACCAACCGTAAGGCGGCTTATTACGCAGGCATTCATGTACAGAAGATCCGTATGATCATCTACACCGTTATGGGAACCATGAGCGGTCTGTGCGCACTGTTTTTGGTATCCTCCTCCTTCGGAGCCAATACCACTACCGGTAATGGATTTGAGATGGATGCCATTGCAATGGCAGTATTCGGAGGTATCTCCTCTACCGGGGGTAAAGGGAACCTGGCTGGCGGTATCATCGCAGCGTTCATCATCGTGTGTCTCCGTGTAGGTCTTGGACAGAGAAACGTCCATGCACAGGTGATCCTGTTGATCGTAGGTGTTCTTTTGGTAGCAGCTGTAGCGCTTCCGAATATCATCGGAGAGGTAAAACGTGCAGTTGTAAAGAAATAATTCATTTAATCGGAACGTAGCTGCTTCATGGCTTCATGGAGCAGTTGCAAATAAAAAACTATATTTCCATAGGGAGGAAAAAGACATGAAGAAAAAAGTAATCAGTGCACTTCTCTGTGCAACCATGGTTCTCGGTTCAGTATGCAGCGTATTCGCAAGCGAATCTGAAACAGAAGCAGCAACCGAGGCAGCAACCGAGGCAGCAGAAGAAGCAGGAACAGAAGCAGCAGAGGAAACCACCGGCGGAAGCTCCGCAGAGGGACAGAAGATCGCTCTGGTTGGTAAATCCGCAGGTAATGCATTCTTCGAAGTAGCAGCAGCTTCTTTCCAGGAAACTGTAGAGGCTGAGGGCGGCACCGTTGAGGTTGTATATCCGGAAACTGCTACCGCTGATGCACAGATCAGAGTTCTGGACAACCTGATTTCTCAGGATTTCGATGCAATCTGCATCGCAGCAAACGACGTAAATGCTCTTCAGGCAAAACTGCAGGAAGCAATGGATGCAGGAATCAAAGTATCCTCCTTCGACTCTGCTCCCAACGCTGACAGCCGTCAGGTATTTGTAAACCAGGCTGGTACCGAGCAGGTTGCACAGGCTTTGATGGATGCCGTATATGATATCGCAGGCGGCGAAGGTCAGTGGGCTATCCTTTCCGCTACCTCCCAGGCTGCAAACCAGAATGCTTGGATCGAGGCAATGCAGAGCATCATGGAAAGCGATGACAAATATGCAAACCTGGAGCTGGTAGAGGTTGCTTACGGCGATGACGAGCCGCAGAAATCTACCGACCAGACCGCAGCACTTGTTGAGAAATATCCGGATCTGAAAGTAATCTGCGCACCGACCACTGTTGGTATCGCAGCAGCTGCAAAATATCTGCAGGACAATGGTTCTACCTGCAAACTGACCGGTCTTGGACTTCCGTCTGAGATGATCGAGTATACCGGAGCTGACGATGCTCACTCCTGCCCGTACTTCTATCTGTGGGATATGCAGGGCCTGGGTGCTCTGAGCGCTTACACAACCATCGCTCTGGTAAATGGTGATATCACTGGTGCTTCTGGTGAAACCTTCACCGCTGGTGACCTTGGCGAATACACCATCACCGATGCTGCTGATGGCGGTACAGAGATCATCCTTGGCGATCCGCTGCAGTTCAACCCGGACAACATCGAGGAGATGGCAGAGCTGTACTAATTCAGTACAATCTGACAACTGTATAAGAGATCAATGGGACGGAGTAGTTTACTCCGTCCTGTTTTCGTTACAGCCTTGCTGAACCGTCATAGGGCAGCAGCGATCCGCGGGAAAAACAGGGTGGCATAAAATAGGAACTTCCTGTATAATGAGGATACGAAACGAATCAAGAAAGGAATATGCAGCAATGACTCAGGAAGAATTTAGGACACTGACGGAAGCGGGAACCGTGATCCTGGACGGGGCGACGGGTTCGAATATGACAAAAGCCGGGATGGAGAAGGGAGTCAGCACAGAGCTGTGGATTCTGGAACATCCCGATGTACTGATGGACCTTCAGAAGGCGTATCTGGAGGCGGGAAGCCAGATCATCTATGCGCCTACCTTTACCTGCAATCCCTGCGGGATGAAGAATTTCGGGAAAGAGAAAGAGGTCTATGACCTGAACTGCCGCCTGGTAGAGCTTTCCAGGAAAGCAGTGGGCGACAGGGCATATGTGGCGGGGGATATCACTACCACAGGGAAAATGCTGGAGCCGCGCGGCGAGATGAGCTTCGAAGAATTGATGGAGATCTACATAGAACAGGTGAAGGCGCTGTGTGACGCAGGGGTGGATTTAATCGTGGCAGAAACCATGCTGAGTGTGGATGAGACGGCCATAGCGGTGGAAGCCGTGCGGCAGGTAACGGATCTGCCCATGATGTGTTCCCTGTCCGTGGAGGCAGATGGTTCGGCTTATTTTGGAGGAACGGCATGGGAGGCTGTGGAAACGCTGCAGGAGCTGGGAGCCAATGCGGTGGGAGTCAACTGTTCCGTGGGTCCTGACCAGCTGGAGGGCGTAGTCCGCATGATGAAAAAGGTGGCGAAAGTGCCGGTGATCGCAAAGCCAAATGCCGGGATGCCCAATATCACAGAGAGCGGGGAAGCAGTCTACGATATGGAGCCAAAGGCATTCGCACGCCACATGCATAAGCTTTGGGAAGCTGGCGCATCCATCCTTGGAGGATGCTGCGGCACGACTCCTGAATACATCCGGGAGCTCAGTGCATGGTTCCGAAAATAAGAAGCCTTACCCCGGACATAGAAGTTCTGCAGCCTAAGCAGCTTTCCAGACGGAAAAACGAGGATGCGCCTCATTCAGGCTGCATCCTCGTTTTTCCGTTACTTATTCTTCCTGCTTGTTGCATTGGCACTCTCTGGTGAATTTCTTGATTGCCTGGAAGCTTTCCGCGCTGATCACATGCTCCATCCGGCAGGCATCCTCCACAGCCGTGTGGGGATCCACACCCAGGCTGATCAGCCAGTTGGAGATGAAGGTATGGCGCTCGTACATGGTCTCTGCAATCTGTCTTCCGGTTTCCGTCAAGGTGATAAAGCCGTTTTCATCCATGTTGATGTAGCCGTTCAGCATGAGGTTCTTCATGGCGACACTGACACTTGGCTTGGAAAAATCCAGAT
>DVFT01000006.1 GCA_018713105.1 Candidatus Limivivens merdigallinarum
ATTATCCTCCATAATGTTCTATCATACTCTTTTACGTGCAGAGCGTCAACCATGCCGCAGCAGAAAACTTCTTAGGCAGAGACATTTGCCTCACTGCCCGCTGAAACAGAAATCATGTCTTGACAAAAAGGATGAAAATAATTATAATCCTAATTGTTATAATTCAAACAGTTAGAATTATAAAGGAGGAAAAGCCGTGGAACACACCTTTCACTATCTTTTGATGGCAAATCAAGCCGTCTTCCAAAAAAAAGTGCTGGAGCAGTTAAAGGAGACGCAGCTGACTGTCGGTCAACCGAAGGTTCTGGATTATCTGAAAGACCACAATGGGGTCAGCCAGAAAGAACTTGCCCTGGGATGCCGGATTGAGGCAGGATCTTTGACGTCCATCCTGAACCGGATGGAGGAGAAGGGGATGATCGAGCGGAGGATACAGAATGGAAACCGCCGCACCTTTCATATCTATCTGACGCCGAAGGGGGAGGAACTGCAGAAATGTGTGGAGAATGCCTTCCTTGTCCTGGAGGAAGAGGTCTTTAAGGGAATTTCTTTGGAGGACCGAGAAGCGTTTATGCGGATTTTCCAGGATATTTACAAAAATATAATGACGATGGAGTGATGGAAACATGGAAAAATTAAAACGGTATGTGATTTTTTTGATCGGACTGTTTATCAATTCTCTAGGAGTCAGCCTGATCACGAAGGCAAGTCTGGGGACATCGCCGATTTCCGCGATTCCCTATGTGCTGAGCTTACAATTCCCATTTACCTTGGGAGAATTTACGATTGTGTTCAGCCTGCTTTTGATCTTTCTGCAGCTTTTGATTTTGAGAAAGAACTTTAAGCTGGAGCATGTCCTTCAGATTCCCATTTCTGTGTTGTTCGGATATTTTATCGATTTGACGATGGAGATGCTGTCCTTTGTCAATCCGGAGAATTATCTATCCCGGATTGTGTACCTTTTGATTGGCTGCGTGATTCTGGGATTCGGCGTATACACGGAGGTTCTGGCAAATGTGGCGATGCTGCCGGGAGAATCCTTTGTCCGCGCCATTACCTTTACCTGGAAAACGGATTTTGGCATCACAAAGATTTGTTTTGACGTTTCCATGACCGTGATCGCAGGAGTGCTCGCCCTGGTTTTCTTACGGCGGCTTCAGGGTGTCCGGGAAGGAACCATTATCGCAGCACTCCTGGTAGGATTTATTGCCAGATTGTTTGGCAGGTGGCTGTCTTTTGTAAAGCCGATCCTTTTCTCAAGGGGATACCAGCAGGAAGGGCATGTCTAAAGAGAGCTTAAAAGCATTTCGTAAGTAAACCGCCGCATACATTTTTTGAGCAGCAGCCCGGCAAGGAGGGCACATAAGATTCCAAGCGCCAGCAGGATCCAGACGTTCAAAAGCAGAACCCCGGAAAACTGTCCGACAGTCAAAAGGATGACCGGAATGATCAGAAAGACGGCGCTCTGCTGGGACTCCTCCATGCTCCGGGCTTTGGCAGACCCACGGACGATCAGGGTGACGGCGATCAGCGAAATGGAAGGGGAAACAAGGAGCAGGATGACAAGCCAGCTGATTCCCGGCACAAGGAATCTGCCCATGAGAGATAGGCTTTCGATCTCCAGAACCAGCAGCATAGCAAGAAAGGAGAGCACGGAAAGCAGCATACTCAGGAAAAAGGATGCAAGGACCTTAGCCTGAAAGATCTGTCTGACGGACAGCGGGCAGTAGAGAAGCGTCTCCAAGGTATGCCGTTCCTTCTCGCCCACAAAGGAACTTGCCGCCATGATGGATGCGGTTATGATGGGGATCATCAGGAAAAACACCGGCAGGATGTAGTTGAAGATTAGCATTGTCACCGTAGTTTGAAGGTCCGTGCTTCTGGCATTTTGCGGAAGCAGTTCCACAAGCTTCTGAACGTCCGGATCCTCCGGGGCAAAATGGATCAGAAGCAGGAAAACGGACGGCAGGATGACGGTGAGGACCAAGGGAACGATCAGCAGGGAGGCAAGTAAGTTCCGGTTGGCGGTAACGCTTCGGATATCCTTTTGAATAATGGCAAGCATTGCGCGTTTCATGTGGAATCCTCCTCCTTTTTGGCGGATCATTCCTGGAATTTCCTCTTCACGCTGAAGCTTAGTTTCGTAGTAATTCCCGCCTGCGGAAGCAAAAGAAAGCCCTGCGGGCAGGCGGTCAGCACGGATCTGCAGCACAATCCCAGAACAGACCTGCTCTCGAAGCTGTGACAGCGTACCGGCTGCCAAGAGGCAGCCCTGGTCGATGAGACCAAAGCGCGTACAGATTTCCTGGGCATACCGAAGCTGGTGGGTACAAAGGAAAACGGTAACCCCGTCCTCTATGGCAAGCTTGAGAATCATCTCATTGACATTCTGGGCGCTTTCCGGGTCAAGCCCGGAGGTGGGTTCGTCCAGAAACAGGACCTTGGGTCTGTGGATCAGCGCTCTGGCAAAGGAAAGCCTTTGCCTCATACCGGTGGAGTAGGAGGACAATGTTTGGTTTCCAGCTTCACGCAGTTCTAATCGGGCGAGAAGCTCTTCTGCCCGTTCTTTGCCTTCTCTGGCAGACATCCCAAATAAAGAGGCATAAAAGATCAGATTCTGAATTCCGGTCAGATGGTCATACATCTGGGCATGTTCCGTGAGGACACCGGAGACGGCATGAACCCTTTCCGGTTCCAGTGCCGGATCCATGTCCAGCACGCGGCAGCTCCCTTGCGACGGAGCGAGCATCCCGTTCAGCAGCTTCACTGTGGTAGTCTTCCCGGCTCCGTTTGGTCCCAGAAAGCCGAAAATCTCGCCCTGATCCAGAGTCAGGCTGACCTGCCTGAGAGCCTGCTTGCCGCTGGGGTAGGTTTTGGATAAATGGTCTAGGGTGATGGCGTACATGTTAGGGTTTCTCCTTGGACTTGCGTATTATCTTACGTATTTTCTTCCTCTAGTTCAGGGAACGGTGCGGCGGCATCGTCCCTGCATTGCAATCATTATACAACAAGAGATGAAAAAAACAATCCCCGTCTAGGCAGAATTTGATCTGCGGGCAATCGGCAATGTGAGAAAAAAAGTCGCCCCGCCGCCCTCCGTATCCTCAAAGCCGATTTTGCCTCCCAGGATCCTTGCCAATTCCCTGGCGATGCTTAAGCCGAGCCCAAAGTGGGATTTGTCTGTGTGGGATTTATCGGCGCGGTAAAAGCGGTCAAAGATGTAGGGCTGATCCTCCTTTGCAATTCCTTTGCCGTGGTCTGCGACGAGAAAGGTCAGTTCCCGTGAGGTCTCTTTGACCTTCAGCTCTACGGCGCTGCCGGCAGGAGAATAGGAGACGGCATTATCCAGAAAAATACTCAAAATCTGAAACAGCCGCTCCTGGTCTGTGATGAGAGGCAAAAAGCAGTCCTCGCCTAAGTCCAGCTTTAAGGACAGGGAATGTTTCTGGCAGATCGGCTCGTATGCTTCATACAGGTTGATCAGCAGCGTATCTACGTTCACTTCTTGCTTCTGGATGGTCCATTTGTCAGCGTCAGAGGCTGCCAGGAGCAGCATATCCCGCACAAGCCGGGACATCCTCATACATTCCGAATCAATCACCTGGAGGTGATTCTGGATTCTCTGATCTAAGGGAGCGAAATTCTGGAGATTCTCTGTATTCGCTAGGATGACGGCGAGGGGGGATTTCAGCTCATGGGAGGCGGAAGCTACGAACTCCTTCTGGCTTTCCAAGACCCGTTCAGTGGGCTCAAAGGCTTTGCCCAGCAAAAAACGGCTGACAAAAAAAAGAAAAACCAGGGAAGAAATCCAGATACCAAGGTATGCCGGCGCCTGCCTTGTCAAAAGCCCGATGGGGGAGAGCTGTTCATAAAACAGGGCAAGGGAATAGGAACGCCCTGATTTTGTACGGACGATGGCTGGGATGACAGAATAGCGGTCATGGTGTTCCCCTGTGATCTCTACATAGCCCCCCTGTTCTGTGATTTTGGGAGCGGGGGAGGTATCGGAGGGAGTCTGGGCGGCAGAGCTTTCCCTTGCCGTCTCCCACAGAGTGGAAAGCTTTGTGGAGGTGTCGGGATTGCTCTGGAACAGAATCTTGCCGCTTTCATCTTCCAGGATACTGTATACATGCATTTCATTTTCGTAGTTGGAGAGCAGGGAAGCCGGGTCTTCCGGATCCGCCTCCAACTGATAGATGATCAGGGACGCCATGCGCTGAAGATAGGCAACATCCGTGGTATGGCGGATCTGCCAGGTATTCAGGAAAGCAAAGCAAAGGATCAGGGAGATGATTGCCATGAATAGAACGATCAGAAAGAGATGCAGCCGGTTTTGTAATCGTTTAAGCATGGGATCCCTCCAATCGGTAGCCGGAGCCGTAAATCGTTTTGATCTGGCAGGAACTTTTCAGCTCCCGGAGCCGTTTCCGCAGAAAGGAAATGTAATTGTCCACATTTCCGGGCTCCACGTCGGAATCGCTGCCCCACACCTTCAGAACCAGTTGCTCCCTGGAAAATACCGTCTCCGGCTGCTTGATCAAAGTCCCCATAAGTTCTGCCTCCCGGGCAGTCAGCGACACCTTGCGTTCCCCGCAGCTTAAGATTCTGCCGAAATAGTCAAACTGAAGATCCGCATAGGAGAATGTCTCCGTATCCTGAATCTGGTGGGGACGCCTGGTCAGGGCACGGACTCTGGCAAGCAGCTCCCGGATGTGGAAGGGTTTTACCAGATAGTCGTCAGCTCCGCCGTCCAGCCCTTCCACCCGATCATCTAAGGCGGACATTCCGGTGATGATGATGACCGGGATCTGGATCCCTTTGCGGCGCATCGCCCGTATGATGGTCAGTCCGTCGATGACAGGCAGCATACGGTCCACAATGGCGAGGTCATAGCCGAAATCCGTATTCAGCGCATAGAGCATCGCAGTTTCACCGTCGCTGCAGCAGTCCACCACGTATCCGTTTTGATTCAATTCCTGTCGGAGGGACCGGCAAAGGTCGGGGTCATCCTCCATAAGAAGTATTTTTGTCATAGCATTTTTCCTTTCTGAATCTTAGTATACCAGATAAATTCTCTAAAAGTTCTCTAAATCCATGGAAAAAGAAATGATTTTTTTTGAGAACTTTTAGAGAGGTTTTCTGATAAGATGATGCTGCAAGTTCAAAGAAAGGTGGTAAGGAATGATGAAACATTTTAAATGGATGAAAGCGGCACTGATTTTGACCTGTGCAGTCTCACTGGCTGGCTGTGCAGGCAGTCCAAAAGGAGAGGAGACGAATCCGGAACCGATTTCCCAAAGTCAGAGCGAGTCGCACAAAGACAGTGAAACCTCTTCGCTTCAGACAGAGACCGACATAAGGGATGTGGATATGAACGGGCTTCTGGACGAGGCAAATGTCAGCGGGACGATCGACGACTTTCAGGATGGAAGCTTTCAGGTGCTTCCCACGCGAATTGAGGACAATGGGGAGCTTGGGATTCAGGCGGCGGATGGAATGGAGGACAGTGCGGAAAAGATCACCGTTTCCTATGGAGAGGGCTGTACCTTTGAATATGCCAGGATTGATACTGCCACTGGCAGGGCGCAGCTTCAGGCAGCAGATTCCCAGGCAATCAAAAAATCCACCCAGGTCGCCGTCTACGGAGAACAACAGGATGGCGGTGAGATCAAAGCTGCGAGAGTTTTGATTTTGAATTACCAGTGACCGGAGGGAGGAGCGCACAATGGCATTTTATCAGAGAGGCTTTCTGTACCTGGTCAGGAAGCGGGCGAAATCGCTGCTGCTGTTCTTGGTCTTTCTCCTGGTCAGCAGCATGATCTTGAGCACGACCCTTATCCTTCAGGCAGCCCAAACTACAGAAGCCAGGATGCAGGAAAAGGCAAAAGCAAAGGTGGTCTGTGAGATGACGGACAGCGCCCGCCCTCTTACGGAGGATGAGGCGAGGGAGATTGGAAAGCTTCCGTCTGTAAACGGGATCAATCGAATGGGTCAGAAGACCGCGTTTTTATCGGAGCTTTCCCCGGTCACCTCCTCAGATTCCACCAAGCCTGATAATCAGAAAGTAACGCTGTTGTCTTTTGATAGTCTTGAGGATGATGGTCCCTTCGTCAGCCAGACCTATCGTATTATGGGAGGAACGCTGTTCGGCAGCGAAAGCGATCACGGAGCCGTCATCAATGTGAACTTTGCGAAGGCAAATGGGCTGGAGATTGGAGATAGCTTTTCCCTGGAGACGGAGGATGGAAAACGGACGACGGTGAAGGTGCTGGGAGAATACCTGGCAGGCAGCGAAACCAGACAGCAGGATACCACCCTGTCCGTCCAGCGGATCGAAAATCAGATCTATCTGGACAATACCGCCTATTTGGAATTATTTCCTGACGGCGGGTTCTATCAGTTTTCCGTTTATACCGACAAGCCGGAGGAGCTTAGCGCTTTGTCCGGAAAGCTCCAGGAAATCCTGAAGGATCAGGCAGAGCTTACCACGTCGGATGCGCTGTATCAGCAGATGCAGGCGCCTCTTACCGAGATCACGAGGATCGTACAGCTTATGAGGATGCTCACTGTCCTGACCGGAGAGGGGATTGTATCTTTGCTGCTCTGCATGTGGATGCGGAGCCGGCAGAGGGAGATGGCGGTGTTTGTCAGCATGGGGGAGGCAAAGTGGAAGATCTTCCTGCAGGCGCTGCTGGAATCGGCAGTACTCTTTCTGGCGTCATCTCTTATCTCCCTGGCGGTGGGGACGCTTTTCGCAGACCCGATGAAGAGACTGCTTTTGCGTGCTGCGGCATCGGATCTTTCCCTTGAGATCTCCGTTCAATGTTCGGATGTTGTCTTTTTATTGGGGAGCGGAAGCGCTGTCGTTGTCATAGCCGTCCTGTTGTCCCTGATCCCGGTGATTCGGACAAAACCCAGGGACCTTTTATCACGAATGGAGGGATGAACATGAATGTATTTCAGAGAGCGTGCCGTTCCTGCATCAGGAAACCCGTCAAAAGCATCCTGCTTTTGATGGCGGCGGGGATCATCAGCCTGCTCTTTTTATCCGGCATGGCAAGCCGGTCGGCGAATATTGCGGCAAAAGACAGTACCAGACAGGCGATCGGCGCCGGATTTCTCCTGGAAAATAACCCGGAGAACCGAAGCAAGCGCTTAAGCGAGGCATCCGAGAAGATTGCGGAATTGTATCCGGACGGTGTGGGAAGCTATGGAGGCGTCCACCTGGACAAAATCACAGTCAACGGGGCGGAGAACTGGCGTACACGCACGGACAATTCCTTTGAGTCGCTGAGAATGGACGACATCGAAAAGATTGCTAAGAACACGGAAGGGTTGTCCGGATACAACGTTACGACAGTTCCCACCGCCGTAAAGCCGGGGAATTTCACAAGGATCGAAGATCCCGATACCGATCAGAGCAATGATTTTCAGGGAGTTACGCTGATTGGAAATCTGGATATGTCCATGGATTCCAATGTCTTAAGCGGAAATGTCACCATCAAAGAGGGCAGAATGACGAATCGGGAGGATACGAACGTCTGTGTCATCTCGGAAGAACTGGCGGAGGAAAATAAGCTGCATCCGGGAGATACCATCTCCTTTCACTCCGTAGAGGCAGAAGAGCCCGTCCAGGAAGTGACCATTGTCGGGATCTATCAGGTCAAGGAGAAGATGCAGCCCTATATGTCAGGAGATACCTTCCGGTCGGAAAATGTGATTTTTACCGACCTGCATGTCCCGGAAAAGGTGGAACAGGACGATCCCCTGTATGAAAAAGCCTATTTCAAGGTAGCGGACGTGGACGACTATGAGAAGGTGAAGGAAAGAATCAAGGAAACAGACATCGACTGGCAGCGGTATGACCTGATCGATAATCAGGGAAACCTGGATACGATGGCGGAGAATTTCAACGATTTGGAAAGCATCAGCAACGTTCTGCTTTTGATCGTGGCAGGAGCCGGATTTGTCATTCTATCTTTGATCTTTATCTTTTGGATTCGGAACCGTACCCGGGAAATCGGAATCCTGATGTCACTGGGGATCTCGAAGGGAAGGATTCTTCTTCAGATCCTGACCGAAGCCGTTTTGATCGGATGGATGGCGGCAGCGCTTTCCCTGATTGCGGCGCCGCAAGTGACCAGGATGGCAGCAGGGTATCTGACCGATCAGCAGGTCCAGCAGGCAGAGCTTTCGAAGGAACAGAATGCAGGCAAGGTGGCGACGGACTATCAGGCGCCGGAGCTGACCGTGACCAGTGTGGAAGCAAACCTTACGCCGGAGATGATCCTGGCGGATTTCTTTGGAATCACAGGGCTGATTCTTCTGTCCGTATCTGCCGCCGGCAGTTTGATCCTTGTAAGAAAGCCAAGGGATTTGTTGAGTGAGATGAGTTAGGAGGAGATTCATATGTTAGAAGCAAGAGATATCACCTATTTTTATAAATCAAAGAAAGATCAGGCAGTCCTAAATCAGGTATCCGCGGTCTTTGAAGAAGGAATCTTTTATGCCATCGTAGGTCCGAGCGGCTCCGGGAAGACGACGTTCCTCTCCCTTCTGGCAGGGCTGGACACTCCGGTATCAGGGCGCATCCTCTGTTCCGGGGAGGAGATTCAGAAAAAGGGGCTGAACTACCACCGCAGCCACAACATTTCCCTGGTTTTTCAGAACTACAATCTGATCGATTACCTGACGGTCACGGAAAATGTCAAATTGGGCGGCAGAAAAAACGCAGAGGAGCTGCTTTCAGAGGTGGGGATTCCCAAGGAAGCGTGGAAGCGAAATGTTTGTCAGCTCTCCGGCGGTCAGCAGCAGCGCGTGGCGATCGCCCGGGCATTGTGCAGCGAAGCGAAGGTACTTTTGGCAGACGAACCCACCGGCAACCTGGACGAAGAGACGGCGGAGGGAATCATCGGGCTTTTAAAGAAAACCGCCCATGAGCTGGGAAAATGCGTGGTGGTGGTGACCCACAGCAGGCGTCTTGCCGAGGAAGCGGACGAGATATTGGAACTGAAGGAGGGCAGGCTTAAGATGCGATAACAAATTTTTCCTGGGCAATCATTCGTGGACAAAAACCTGCCGATTGCGGACAGTTTCGCAGAAGCCTCTGTTCTCTGCTAGGATAGAACCAGAACAAACAAAACGGTTTTTAAGGAGGAAACGAACATGCGTCATGTATATTTTCGGGTAATCATAGGTTTGGTCTGGTTGGCGGCAGCTTTTGTCAGCGCTTTGTCCGGCGGCTTTGGGCTGGCAGGGTTCCAGGTGATCTTATGCGGAATCTTTTGGTTTTCCGCGTACACGGCATGGAAGAAAGAAAAGGACGGCAAGGGGGAGAACTGAGATGGCAGAACCTCTTTTGACCATTAAGAATCTGAGCGCCTGGTATGATCCCAAAAAGAAGGTGCTTTCAGAGGTTTCGCTGGAGCTTTCCGACCATGAGGCAGTCGGTCTGATCGGGATGAATGGGGCTGGGAAGACCACTGTTTTGAAGGTGGTCTCAGGTCTCCTCCCGGGCTTTTCGGCGGAGCAGATTTTGGCTTTGGGGAAGCCCTGCAGCCTTCGGGGGCGGGAGTTTAAACGATGGCGGTATACCGTGTTTGCGGAGGATCGGTCTTTTTCTTACTTTACCTTCCGGGAATATCTGTCCTATGTCTTTTCTGCCTACGGGAAAGCTCTTCCCGATGTGACAGAGCTGATCCGGGGGTTTCACTTTGAAGCCTATACGGATGTGTTGATGAAGGAGCTGTCAACGGGCAGCAGAAAAAAGGCGTATCTGATCACCGGGTTTGCCTTAAAGCCAAAGCTCCTTCTTCTGGATGAGCCGGTCAATGGGCTGGACTATCAGAGCACGGAATATCTGTACCAGCTGATCAGGGGCTATCGGGAGCATGGGACCGTCCTCTTTGCGTCCCATATCCTGGAAAGCCTGACTGAGACTTCTGACCGGGTGCTCGTTCTGGAGCATGGAAATATACGGCGGACTTTTGAAGGCGGCAGGATTGACGCCGCAGGGATTCGGGAGGCGCTGAACGATGACATGGATGTTTAAAGCTTTTTTAAAGCAGCTGTTTGGGGCGAAGTATGAGCGGCTGGGACAGGCGCTTTCGGGCTTTCTGCTGGTGTTCTTAAGCCTTTCCATAGCCGGTTTTCAGGTCGTGGTCAGGGTTCAGATCCTCTACCTGATGTCAGGTGCTTTCAGCGCAGGCATCCTGTGGCAGGCGCTAAAGGCAAAGGACCGCGCCGATCAGCTCCAGAATATGCTGATGCTGCCCTTTGACAACGGGAAGTTTGTCTTTTCTTATATCGCGTCCTTGGGGTCGTATGTGTGTTTGACCAAGACGGCGATCCTCCTGGCGCTTCTCTGGGCTGTTTCCTCTCCGGGTTCTGAGGAAATCTTCGGAAGCGTGCTCTGTGCGGTCTTAGGCGTCCTTCTGGCGGCTGCGGTTTTTGCCAGGAGACACCAGTGGTATGCGGTGAGTTTGTGGGTACTTTCCCTGACTGCCATCCTGCTGTTTTTCGGAGAGAGGATCTGGTTTTGGGTTTTGGCTGCGGGAAACGGCGCCATCGCCGTCTGGATTTTGTACCATACAGACGGGTATTCTTTTATTTTTGAAAGAAGGATACCGTTTCGTCAGGGGAAGATTCACAGCAGGCATTCCATATGGCGCTATTTCTTCCGGTATTTGCTGTCTCACAAAAACTATTTGGCAAATACGGCAATCCTGTGGGGAGTGGCATGTGTGCTGCCGTTCTTTTTGGGACAGACGGGAAACCTGTTCACGGCTCCTGTGGGGTTTTCGATTCTTTCCATGAACACGCCGGTCTGTATCCTGTTGTCCTGCGATCCGGACCTTCTCTTGGCGGTTCATGCCCTGCCCGGTCAAAGAAAAGCATTCTGCCTGCCCTATGGTCTGTTTTTGTTCTGCGTCAATCTAGCTGCCGATGGAATCTTTCTTTGCAGCCTCCAGCTTCAAAACGGCGGCGTGACGATCCTGACGATGCTTGCAGCCCTGTTCTTTGCGCTGCAGAGCGCGATCCTTTCCGCCCTGCTGGAATGGTTCTGTCCCATCCGGGGATGGAAGATCGAAAGCGATCTCTGGCATCATCCCAGAAAGTATCTGGTACCGGCAGGGATGCTTCTGCTTGCCGGAGCCGTCGGAGTGAAACCGGCGATTGTGCCATGGCTTTTGCTTCTTTTGGCGGCGGAAGTGGCGGGGCTTCTAATCTGGTGCCGGAGAGACAACGCCTGATTCCGGATTGGAGAGATCGGGATGGCTGTTGTGACGGAGGGAGGATAGGGGCAAGAGATGCGGCTTGCAACTGCCTGGGGATTTCGATATAATAAAAGCGGAGTCAACAGAATGGAAAAGGAGGAGCCGCTCATGTTGTTCAGGCGGATGAAATATTTTGCGGCGGTGGTCGATTGCAACAGTTTTACCGAGGCTGCGGAGCAGTGTTTTATCTCCCAGTCGGCAATTTCCCAGCAGATCCAATCTCTGGAAAGAGAGCTGGGGGTGGAATTGATCCATCGGGAAAACCGCCGCTTTACCATAACGCCCACCGGCAAATATTTTTATACCCACTGCAAGGCGATCCTGGAACAGGTGGAGGATCTCATCCATGAGACAAAGCGCCTGGGTACGGATCATGAGCTGCAGCTGCGTATCGGGTACCTGCGCTGTTACAGCGGCATGGAGCTCTATCAGGCAATCGCCGAATTTTCGAACCAATATCCTGAGGTAAATATCAACATCGTCAACGGCACCCATGAGGAGCTTTATGATCTGCTTCGGGTTGGCGGGGCAGACCTGGTCCTGAACGACCAGCGCCGTGCTTTTTCCGATCGGTATATGAATTATGAACTGATGCAGTGCGGCTGCTATGCGGAGATTTCGATGAATCATCCGCTGAGCCGAAAGGAACGGGTTCAGATCGGGGAACTCAAACGGCTTCCCTGCATCCTGATCGCTTCCAGAGAACAGCAGAACGCAGAGCAGGAATATTACCAAAATACCCTGGGATTCGGGGGAAGCTACCTGTTTGCGGATAATTTGGATGAAGGGCGTCTCCTGGTCTTGAGCAACCGGGGATTTCTGCCCATTGAGAGCGTGGGAACCTTGCCGCCGGCAGGAGCGTCGATCCGCCGACTTCCCATTTATCAGGGAGATCACCAGATCATGCGCAATTACTGTGCCTTCTGGCGAAAGGATCAGGGCAACTACTACATTGAGGAATTTGCGGATATTCTCCGCAAGCTTATGACGAAACAACCATAAAACATAATCAGATGCATGTGTTCGCGGGGGCTGCCGATTAGGCAGCCTGTTTTCGTATAAGTTTTGCTAATCAGAAAGACACTGGAAATCAGATTGAAAAAAGGGAGCAAGTCTTTATAATAAACGTTATAAGGGAACGTATCTCTAAAAATCAGCATTCAGTTTGGAGGAGGAATACCTATGATAGGACAAAAAAATGCGGATCTTGGATTTGGATTTATGCGGCTGCCCTTTAAAGGC
>DVFT01000090.1 GCA_018713105.1 Candidatus Limivivens merdigallinarum
GGCTATCGTTTCGCTGGCAGGTTCTAAGCGGGGAGGCAGCCACAGAGAAAAGGCAGTCGCAAACTCGCCCTTCTTGCCTGATGGCAAGAGGGGCTCAGACAGTGCTCCTTTGACTTTGGGCGGATCGCCCAAAGTCACTTTTCCTTGTGGCTGCCTCCCCGCTAAGAACCTGACGGCGCTCAACTCTACGCCTCCCCGCCCGCCCCATCCGCTTTGGCTGCCACTACGTTCCTTTGTGGAAATGAGGACGGAGGCGCTGCGCTGTCCTGGAATATGGAAATTTGGAAGTTTTTAGTCTTGGATAATGCCGTGGGGGTGTTGGCGGGGGTAGTTGGGGGTTTGGTAGGTTTTTAGGAGGGAGTGGAGGGTTTGTATGCCTTTGGTTTTGTAGCAGTCTTTGTGGTAGACCAGTTTGAAGCTTCTGTTCCATTCGCCGCTTGGGTTGAGGAAGATGCGGACGGAGCCGGTTTTGATTTCTTGTTCCATAAGCCTTAGGGAGACGACGGCCATGCAGGAGTTGGTGAGGACGGCTTGGCGGATGCTGTCCATGGCGTTGGCTTCCAGGTAGGTTTTGACAGTGATTCCTTTTTTGCGGAGGTACCATTCGAAGAGTTCGCGGGTGCCGCTGCCGATTTCGCGCATGGCGAAGGGCTGGCCTTCCAGGTCTTTGGGGGTGAGGGTCTCCCGGGCGGAGAGGGGGTGGGAGGAGGAGCAGACCAGGACCAGGGAATCGTCCACTACGGGGATGGAGACCAGGTCGTGGCTTTTGATGCTGCCTTCCACGATCCCTACCATCAGCTCGGCGTTTAGGAGTTTTTCTTCGACGGCGGCGGTGTTGCCTACATAGGAGTAGAGGTCCAGCGTCGGATCTTCGGAAAGTTTTTTCAGGATAGGGCTTAAGAGACTGCTGCCTACCGTCATGGTGGCGCCGATGCAGAGTTTTTCCCTCCCATCCACGAACGCCATCTTCTCCTCCACCCGCTCAAATTGGTCCACCGCCTGTTTGGCGTAGACCAAAAGCTGTTTGCCGGATTCAGTGATGTAGAGTTTTTTGGACAGGCGCTGGAACAGGAGGGTGTTGTAGTGCTCCTCCAATTCCCGGATTGCCTGGCTTACGGTGGGCTGGGTGATATAGAGCTTTTCGGCTGCCAGGCTCATCTTGCCGGTCTCTGCCACTGCGATAAATATTTTCAAATGCCTGATCGTCATAAAAAACCTCCCAATTAAAAAAGTGCTGCAACGGCTTTTTGCCATCATAGCACTTTTTTCTGTCTTTGTCTCTATAAAATCGCAGATTTAATTGGACTTGCCAAAGCGGATTGCCACGTACTCCTCGATCATTTCCACACACTTGTCAAAGCCCAGCTTGCTGCTGTTTAAGCACAGGTCGTAATTCCTGGCGTCGTTCCAGGCCCGTCCGGTATAGTAATGATAGTAATCGCCACGGTGCTTGTCCGTCTTGATGATATATTTCTCCATCTCCTTCTCCGAAGTGATGATGGTCCGCTCCATTCCTCTCTGGATGCAGTAATCCATGGGCGCGTGGACGAACACGCTGACCACGTTGGGATAATCCTTCAGGATAAAGTCCGCGCACCTTCCCACGATCACACAGGGCTCCTGCTCTGCCAGCTGCTTGATGATCTTCGCCTGGTAGTTGAACAGGTTCCGGTCGGAGACGAAATCGTCGCTTTCCGGAGAAATCAAATCCCCCTTATAGATCCTCTTCGCCATGCCGAACAGCGCATTGCCTTTCACCCGTTCGTCCGCCTTATGGAACAAAAGCTCGTTGATCCCGCTGTCTTCGGAAGCCATCTTCAGGATTTCCCGGCTGTAGCAGTTAATCCCTTTCTTTGCCGCGTACATTTCCCCAATGGTCTTGCCGCCGCTGCCGAACTGCCTCGCGATGGTAATAATGATATTCTCCATGAATCTTCCCCCTTTATTCACCCAGATATGCCTTTTTGATGGAATCATCATTCATCAGCACATCGGCATCGTCGCTCTTGACGATCTTGCCAGTCTCAAGGACATACGCCCGGTTTGCGATAGAGAGCGCTTTCTTCGCGTTCTGTTCCACCAGAAGGACCGTGGTGCCCGATGCGCTTACTACTTTTATAATATCAAAAATCTCGTTGACAAACAATGGGGAAAGGCCCATGGATGGCTCGTCCATCAGGATGATCTTGGGGCTTGACATCAAAGCCCGGCCCATGGCAAGCATCTGCTGCTCGCCGCCGCTTAAGGTTCCCGCCATCTGCCCCTTTCTCTCCCGAAGCCTGGGGAAGCGCTTGTATACATTTTCCAGAGACTTCTGGATACCTTCCTTGTCCTTGCGGATGTAGGCGCCCATCAGCAGGTTCTCATAGACCGTCAAGTCTGCAAATACCCGGCGTCCCTCCGGCACATGGGCCATCCCCAGCGCTACGATCTTGTGAGCCGGCATCTTGGTAATATCCTGCCCTTCGAATTCAATCTTGCCGGACTTCGGCGCAAGCAGGCCGGTCACCGTATGGAGGATCGTGGTCTTTCCCGCGCCGTTGGCGCCGATCAGGGCGATGACCTCCCCCTGGTTGACCTCGAAGGAAACGCCCTTGATAGCCTGAATGACGCCATAGTTCACCTTCAGGTCCGTGACTTTCAACATTGCCATTTCGTTTTCCTCCTATTCACCCAGATATGCCTTGACTACCTGCGGGTCGTTCAGCACCTCCTGGGGGGTGCCGTTGGCCAGCTCGGTGCCGAAGTTCAGTACATAGATATATTCGCAGATTCCAGCCACCAGCTTCATATCATGTTCGATCAAAAGGATCGTGATGCCGAATTTTTCCCGGATCAGCTCAATCGTCTCCATCAGTTCCGCCGTCTCATTGGGATTCATGCCCGCCGCCGGCTCGTCCAAAAGCAAAAGCTTCGGATCCGTGGCCAACGCCCTGGCAATCTCAAGCTTTCTCTGCTTGCCGTAGGGCAGGTTGGAAGCCAGAGTATCCTGGTAAGATTCCAGTTCAAAAATCTTTAAGATTTCCTCCGCCCTCTCCTGGATCTCCTGCTCCTTTTTGAAATACCCCGGCGTATGGATCAGGCTGGAAACCAGGCCGTATTTGAAATGGTTGTGGAGCGCCACTTTTACGTTGTCGATCACCGTCATTTTGCTGAACAGACGGATATTCTGGAATGTCCTAGCAATCCCTGCCTGGCAGATCTCCGCCGGTTTCTTGCCCACGATGTTCTTGCCCTCCAGCAGGATAGAACCGGAGGTTGGCAGATATACTCCTGTCAAAAGATTAAAAGCTGTGGTCTTGCCTGCGCCGTTGGGGCCGATCAGTCCCACCAGCGCGCCTTTTTCAATCTTCATGTTCAGATTTTCCACTGCTTTCAATCCGCCGAAGGAGATCCCTAAATTTTTAACTTCCAGCAATGCCATTTTTAAGCCTCCTTCTGAAGTTTCTCTGCATGGCGCAGGTTCTTCTTGTCAATCAGGTTTTTCTTAAATGCCGAGTTGTTGAACAGCATCATAATGATCAATGCCAGCGCGTAGATAAACATACGGTAATCCGCAGCCCCTCGGAGCACCTCCGGAAGAGCCGTCAGGATCACTGCCGCGATGATGGAACCCCGGATGCTGCCCATACCGCCCAAAACTACCATAACCAGAATCTCAATGGAAGTATTGTAGTCAAAATTCACAGGCTTTAGGATTCCCAGGTTTCCGGCATACACCACGCCTGCCATCCCTGCCAGGAAGGCTGCCACTACAAAGGCCAAAATCTTGTATTTGCTGACCGGGATCCCCACAGCCTCCGCCGCGATGTAGTTGTCCCGCACCGCGCATACCGCACGGCCGTGGCGGGAATTCACCATATGGGCCACCACGATGATGACCAGAAGCATCAGGATAAAGACGAAAGTAAAGTTCCGGTAGGTGGTCACCAGGGGAATTCCAGAAAGTCCCTTAGCCCCGCCTGTGATTCCTGTCATCGCATTGAACACAGATTTTACGATCTCGCCGAAGCCCAACGTCACAATCGCCAGGTAGTCTCCCTTCAGCCTGAGAACCGGGATACCGATGATCACACCCAGGACCGCCGCGCAGGCTCCTCCCAGGATCACCGCCAGGGGAATGCTCACCACGGTGGGCAATACCTCCTCCGTCCCGATGAGAAACAGGCCGCCCGCATAGGCGCCGATGGACATGAAGGCTGCATGGCCCAGGCTCAGCTCGCCTAAGAACCCTACAACCAGGCTTAAGGATACCGCCAGCATGACATAGACGCAGATAGGCGTAATCAGAGACATCATCTGGCGGCTCAAGGCTCCAGCGCCCACCAGCCCCATCACAGCGGCATAAACGGCAATCGCTATCACCCCATTGATTATCAATTTCTTATTTATCTTCATACCGCCACCTACACTTTCTCAATCTTCATCTTGCCTAAGAGGCCGGAGGGCCTTACCAAAAGCACGATGACCAGGACGCCGAACACGATGGCGTCAGCCAGCTGCGTGGAAATATAAGCCTTCGACATACTCTCGATGATTCCAAGGATAATACCTCCCAGCATCGCCCCCGGAATGCTGCCGATCCCTCCCAATACTGCCGCCACAAAGGCTTTGATGCCCGGAAGGGCGCCCAGGGTGGGAAGCAGGGATTCATATTGGGAAATATAGAGGATTCCAGCCACTGCCGCCAGCGCCGAGCCAATGGCAAAGGTCATGGATATCGTCTGGTTTACGTTGATCCCCATCAGTTCCGCTGCTCCCTTGTCCTCAGAAACAGCCCTCATGGCCCTGCCCATCTTTGTCTTGTTGATGAACAGTGTCAGCAGGATCATGGAAATCGTCGTTACCACCAGCGTTACAATAGTAAGTCCCGAAATATTCAGGGCTCCGATCTTCACGGAAGGCACCTTGATGATCGAGCCAAAAGGAATCGGGGTCGCCTTAAAGATCAAAAGTGCTACATTCTGAAGCAGGTAGCTCATACCGATCGCTGTAATCAGCACTGCCAAAGGCTGTGCGTTTCTCAGCGGCTTATAAGCCACCTTCTCAATGGTGATGCCAAGGAGCGCACAGACTGCGATCGTCAGGATCGCTGCCAGGACCGGGTTGATCTTCAGGACGCCCACAAAGACATATAAGGCATACGCGCCGACCATGATAATGTCGCCATGGGCAAAATTGATCATCTTCGCGATCCCGTATACCATGGTATACCCCAAGGCGATCAGCGCGTAAATGCTCCCTGTACGCAGCCCGTTGAGTATCTGCTCCAAAATTGCGTTAATCAGGTCCATTTCTCTCCACCTTTCTTTTGCGTAAGTTCGTTTCTATAGTAATATAATTTTAAGAAACTTTCAAGGATTATTCCCCCTTGCTTCCTAAAAAAACAGGAGACAGCCGCCTGCCGGCTGTCTCCTTTGCTTGCCCTTCTCGCTGCGTTTTCTCAATTACTCAACGTATGCATATGCGCCGTCTTTTACGGTTACAAATTTTACATCCTTCACTGCCGCGCCGCTCTCCTCAAAGGTCATCGGGTCGCCAGTCAGTCCGGATACGGAAATCTCTGTCATCGCTGCGATCATATCTGCGCTTTCAATGCTTCCAGCCTGCTCCATAGCTGCCTTGAAGGTATAAACGCCGTCGTAAGCGTCTGCTGCGAACTGGTCCGGAGTCTCTCCGTAAGCTGCCTCATATGCTTCCACGAAAGCCACTACATTTTCATCGTCCACTGCCGCGCAGAACGGGCTGGTGAAGATGCAGCCTTCTACGGTAGCCGGGTCGGTAACGGTCTTCAGGACGCCATCCCAGCCGTCAGAGCCAAGGAACTGTACGTCGATTCCCTGCTCGCTGGCCTGCTTGGTGATATAGGTTACATCCTGGTAATAAGCCGGTACATAGATCGCTTCCGCGTCCGTTCCCTTGATGGTGGTCAGCTGGGTGGAGAAATCTACATCGCCGGTCTGGAATGCTTCGCTGGCAACGATCTCGCCGCCCTTTGCAGCGACTTCCGCTTCGAATGCAGTCTGGATTCCGGTGCTGTACTCATCTGCCGCATTGTAAAGAACTGCGATCTTCTTCAGCCCCAGGGTGTCGATAGCGTAATCCGCCATGGCAGTTCCCTGCTCCGGATCGGAGAAGCAAATGCGGAATGCGTTGTCGCCATTGATACAGGCTTCCGCGGAACCGGACGGAGTAATCTGAAGGATCCCATCCTGCTGGCTGATGGATACTACTGCGATGCAGGCGCCGCTGGTAACAGCTCCCAAAAATCCGTCGATGCCCTGATCCATCAATGTATTGTAAGCCTGGACAGCCTTGTCTTCGGTAGCCTCATCATCTTCAAAGGCCAAATCCAGAGTATAGGTTGTATCTCCAACCTGGACACCGCCTGCTGCGTTGATCTCGTCAATGGCAATCTGCGCGCCGTTCATTACGGAATTACCATAGGATGCGTTGGCTCCAGTCAGGGGGCCGCAGCCGCCGATCAGGAATACGTTGTCATCTGCACAAGCTGCCAGCGGTGCTGCTGCCAGTGACATTGCAAGCGTCAATCCAACAAACTTTGATAATTTCTTCATAAATTCTTTCCTCCTCATACTCGCCAAACCAGCCTGCTACCCAGGCATTAGTTTAACGTAATAAAATCTTGTTGTTAATCATACCCCTTGACGTTTCGTTTGTCAACCACTTTTTCGTGCGATTACCACGGAAATTCGTGCTTCCAGGGCGGACTTTCCCACTCCTCTCCCCGGCGGCCGATTTGGTTTCAGAAAAAAACATATCTTTTCCCTAAAATCTGTGTTAGAATAAAAACGGATTTCAGGAAAAGCTTTCTTAATTATATACCTGTATATACCTGTTTTCCAAAACTTGAGTATCTTTAGTGAGAAAGGGGATTATTCATGAAAAACATCATCGTTGGGCAATCCGGCGGCCCTACCGCCGTTATCAACTCCAGCCTGTTCGGCGTTATCCGTGAAGGGCTGAACCATACAGAAGAGATCGGCCATGTCTATGGCATGATCAACGGGATCCAAGGATTCCTGCAAGACCGCTATCTGGACCTGGGGGAGCTTCCCTCCGGCACGCTGAACGCGCTTCGCATCACACCGGGCGCCTATCTTGGCTCCTGCCGCTACAAGCTCCCGGACGACCTTGGGGATGAAGTCTATCCCCTGCTCTTTGAAAAACTGAAAGCATTAAAGGTTGGATATTTCTTTTATATCGGCGGAAACGACTCCATGGATACCGTGAGCAAGCTCTCCCGTTTTGCCGCGAAAGCCAAAAGCACCATCCGCTTTATCGGCATCCCAAAGACCATCGACAACGACCTGATCCTGACGGACCACACTCCCGGCTTTGGGAGTGCTGCCAAGTATGTGGCGGCCTCCGTGGCAGAGATCGGGCTGGACGCTTCCGTCTACGAAGCGAAATCCGTCACCATCGTGGAAATCATGGGACGGCACGCCGGCTGGCTCGCTGCCAGCTCCGTATTGGCAAGGAAATACGAAGGCGACAACCCTGTGCTTATCTACCTTCCCGAGGTGCCCTTTGACCAGGAGGCCTTCCTGTCACAGGTCCAGGAATCCCTGAAACAGCGCCCAAATCTGGTGGTCTGCGTCTCTGAGGGAATCCACGACAAGGAAGGGCGCTTTATCTGTGAATATTCCGGGGAAGCCGGGACGGATACCTTCGGCCACAAGATGCTGACCGGCTGTGGGAAGTACCTGGAAAACCTGGTGAAGGAACGCTTAGGCGTCAAGGTCCGCTCCGTGGAACTGAACGTCTGCCAGCGCTGCTCCACCTTTGCCCAGTCCCTCACAGACGCCAGGGAGGCCTCCATGGCGGGAAGCTTTGGCGTGGAAGCTGCCCTGAAAGGGGAGACCGGAAAGATGGTTTCCTTTGTACGGGCTTCTGGCCCAAACTATGGGATTTCCTGCTCCCTGGTGGATGTGAACGAGGTCTGCAACCAGGAGAAAACCGTTCCCCTTGGCTGGATCACCAAGGAGGGGACGGACGTTGGCCAGGAATTTATCGACTATGCCTTGCCGCTGATCCAGGGAAACCCGGCGCTTCCCATGAAAAACGGGCTGCCGGATTACGCATACAGGAAATGAGAGGAATCCATACGTTAGGTATCAAAAAGGATGGCTGTCACCGGCCATCCTTTTCTATAGGCTAAAATAGCCCTCCTTATTCTTCTTCCATCTGGTTGGAGCCATAGGCCTCCGCGATCAGTCTTGCGGCGCAGGCTTTCAGGGCTTCCCTGGAAAGGCTGCCCTCTTTCAGTGCCTCCTGAAGCTCTTGAAGATCCTCCTTCGTCCCGGGCATGATCAGGTCATTGCCCGCATTGATGCAGAGATGGGGAATGCTTCCTCCTGCCTGGTCGGTAGTCGTCCAGTCTGTCATGATAATCCCTCTAAATCCCCATTCTCCCCTTGCCACCGTGGTACACAGATCGTAGCTGTTTGCGGAGTGTACGCCGTTGACCAGATTATAGGAGGTCATGATCGCCATGGGTTTTGCTTCCTTCACGGCAATCTCAAAGCCTTTCAGGTAAATCTCCCTGAGGGTTCTCTCGGAAAGGATGCTGTCAGACCCCTTCCGGTTATCCTCCTGGTTATTGCAGGCAAAGTGCTTGATGGTGGTTCCCACTCCATGCCTGGACTGTACGCCCTTTGTGATGGCCGCTGCGGAAAGCCCGCTCACCACAGGATCCTCGGAATAGTATTCAAAATTCCGCCCGCACATGGGGTCGCGGTGGATGTTCATTCCCGGTGCCAGCCACCAGGTAATCCCAAACTCTTCCATCTCCTCTGCCACCGCCTGGCCTACTTCCTCCAGAAGTCCCCGGTTCCAGGTCTGTGCCAACAGGGTTCCTACCGGGAAGGCCGTACAGTATTGGTAATATTTCCTGGCGCCTTCGTGTTCCTTCCCATCCGTAAAGAATCCGCCTTCCAAGGCATCCAGAAGGCCTCTTGCATAAATGGAACCATCTTTTTCGTTCACTTCATAGGTTTTGCTCAGGCGCAGCCCTGCCGGGCCGTCTGCCATAGGAAGCCCTGGGATTCCATATTTTTGGCTCAAGATGGAACTGGTTTCCCCTGCGGCTCCCGGTACCATGATCCCTGCAGAACCGAGGGCGTTTGCGTTTTGGCTTTTGTTCACTTCTCCTACTACCAGGTGGATCAGTTCTTCATCGGTCAGTTTTTCCGCCAGGTCTTTTGCCATTTTTTCCATTTCCGTCTGCGGATCGTCTTCCCTTGCCTCGCATTTTCCCACAAGGAGATAGACCGGCAGCGCTTTCGCCAAAAGTTCTTTTTTCCAGGCAGCTTCGTATTCCATAGCTTCGGCTTTGGGCGGCTCCACTTCTTTGAACGCTTCTTTCCGCTCGCAGATAGGCGTCGTTTTCTCAATCACGGCTTCTTCCTTTACTTCCAGTCCGCCAATAAGCGAAAGGCTGTCGGAACAAGTCCCCGCGCGAAGTGCATACATCCCCTTCTCCAGAATCCAGGCAGATTTTCCTTCCTCAAAAGAGGCCAGGGCCTTTACCGGAAAGGCAACGGATACCACCTCCGTCTCCCCGCTTTTCAGAAGCCCGGTTTTGGCATAGCCCAGAAGCCTTTTGTACTCCTTGGGGATTCCTTCCTGGGGGCAGCTCCCATAAACCTGAACCACTTCTTTCCCAGGAATTTTCCCAATATTTTTTACCGGAACCGACACAGCGATTATCTGGTCTTCCTTGGAAACCTTGATTTCCGCTTTTTTAAGATCCAGGGCAAACTCTGTGTAAGACAAGCCGTAACCGAAAGCATACCTGGGGCTTTTGCCGAACCGGTCGAAATAGCGGTATCCTACATAGATCCCCTCTTCGTAGTATTCTTTCCGGACGTTTCCATTATTATGGCTAAAGGTTTTCGCCGCCGGGTAATCTTCATAAGCAACTCCCCAGGTATCCGTAAGTTTCCCGGAGGGATTGACCTCCCCTGTCAAAACTCTTGCCACAGCATTGCCGCCCTCCATGCCGGCCTGTACCATAAACAAGACTGCTTCAATCTTTGGCTGCTTTTCCAGAATGGAAAGGTCGATCTGGGCTCCGGTATTGATCAGGAGAACCACATGGGCGAAATGGCTGCACACAAATGCGATCTGTTCTTCTTCCGCATCCGTCAGATAGTAGTCTCCTTTCTCAGCAAAACGGTCGGCTCCTTCTCCGGCAATGCGGCTTATCACATAGAGGGCGGTGTCTGTATCCGCTTCCTTTACTTCTTCCTCCGTCATCATCCTTCCTGAAGGGATCCGAAACGCATGCTTTGCATAGGCCTGGAAAAATATTTCCGCGTCTCCCCCTTCTGCTTCCTTCAGGATCGTCTGTTTCCATTCATTCCTGGCATCCATATAGGCCCGTTCATAGTCCTCAATCCATGATTTTGTCGTCACCGCAAATCCGGCATTTTCAAGGCCTTCCGCCACGCTGACGGAGCTTCTTTCGTTCACGTCTCCGGAGCCTGTGCCGCCCTTGATGGTATGTCCCGCGCCGCTCCCGAACAGGGCAAGGCGCTTCCCTTTTTCCAGGGGCAAAAGGCGCCCTTCATTTTTCAGAAGGACGATGCCTTCCTCCGCCGCTTTTTTTGCGACAATGCGGTTTGCCAGTTCCCGACTGCTGGTCTCGGGGCTTGTGGTGCCGCTGTAGGTTCTTTGTTTCATTCTCATGGAACTTTTCCTCCGTTTCTTTTCCCATAGGATACTGATATCTTCCATTTTATCATGCAGCCATCTGGTGTGCAAGAAGCTGAAAAAGGTACAGCATATATCTCCATATACACTGTACCTGAAACAAGCAAACTATATTTTTTAATATGCCTTCCCCCAATACACCAGCTTCTTCGCCGGTTTCCCGCAATATACACAAGTATCGGAAACGTGCTCCTGTTCAAAAGGCATGCAGCGGCTGGTCACGCCTACTTCTTCCTTGAGGGCGTCCTCACACTCCTGGCAGCCGCACCACATTGCCTTGATAAAGCCCGGCTTGTTGTCGGCGATGTCCTTCATTTCTTCCATGTTGTGGGCCGTATAGGTATGGGCATCCCTGTGGGCTCTGGCGCGTTCCAGCATTTCCTTCTGCATCTGCTCCAGGATCTTCGGGACTTCTAATGCCAGTGCGTCAATGGCCACCGTGATCTTTTCCCTGGTATCCCGGCGGACCACGACAGCCTGCCCTGCTTCGATATCCTTAGGCCCAAGCTCGATGCGGACCGGAATGCCGCGCATTTCCTGCTCTGAGAATTTCCATCCCGGGCTCTTGTCGGAATCGTCCAGACGGGCGCGAAGCCCTGCTGCCACGAGGGCGTCTTTTACCTTGTTTGCCGTATCCAGGACGCCTTCCTTCTTCTGCTGGATGGGGATCACCATCACCTGGGTAGGCGCGATCCTCGGAGGAAGCACCAGGCCGCTGTTGTCCCCGTGTACCATGATGATTGCCCCGATCAGGCGGGTAGTCATGCCCCAGGAGGTCTGGTAGACGTATTTCAGCTTGTTATCCTTATCCGCGAACTGGATTTCAAAAGGCTTTGAGAAATTCTGCCCAAAGTTATGGCTGGTTCCGGACTGAAGGGCTTTGCCGTCGTGCATCAGCGCCTCGATGGTATAGGTGGCATCAGCGCCGGAGAATTTCTCCTTGTCGGTCTTGCGTCCTTTGATCACAGGCATTGCCAGCACTTCCTCGCAGAAATCCGCGTAAAGGTTCAGCATCTGTTCCGTCCTCTCCTCGGCTTCCTCGGCTGTGGCATGGGCGGTATGGCCTTCCTGCCACAAGAACTCCCTGGAACGTAAGAAAGGCCTTGTGGTCTTCTCCCAGCGGACTACCGAACACCACTGATTGTATACTCTCGGCAGATCCCGGTAGGAGTGGATATCGTTTTTATAAAAATCGCAGAACAACGTCTCGGAGGTCGGACGGACGCAAAGCCTTTCCTGCAGCGGTTCCAGGCCGCCCATCGTCACCCACGCAACTTCCGGCGCAAAGCCTTCCACATGATCCTTCTCCTTCTGGAGCAGGCTCTCTGGAATAAACATGGGAAGGTAGACGTTCTCTACTCCTGTCTCTTTGAAACGGCGGTCAAGCTCTGCCTGGATATTTTCCCAGATTGCATAGCCTGCCGGCTTGATCACCATACAGCCTTTTACGCTGGTGTAATCGATCAATTCTGCTTTCCTCACCACATCGGTGTACCACTGTGCAAAATCCTCCTCCATGGAGGTGATTTCTTTTACAAGTTTCTGTTCCTTTGCCATGTCATTTCTCCTCTCTTTTTTCAATTACAGGGAGCTTTCCCCGAAGCGGCTGCCCTCTTCCGCCCAGCTCGTGACTACGTCACTCGCTGTCCGTTGCCCGTCGAATATCCGCACGTCTGTGCAAGCAAGCTTGCCCTTCCGTGCGGCTGCCCGACGGGCGTATCGCGCAAAAAAAGCCCCCTGCGCATGATAAATCTGCACAAGGGACCAAAGATCTTCTTATTCTTCGGCGGTACCACCCTTATTAACGGTCTTGGCCGTTCTCTTCATTTCCGTTAACGCCGGTGTACGCCGTATCCCTACGGGAGCTTGGGGCTGGGTTCCGGACTTCTCTCTGGAGGAATCTCTCAGCCGAAAACATCCTCATCCATTACCATGGATATTGAGCCATGCCTTCGGATTCCCTCTCTTTGCCAGGAGGCAAGCCGTACTATTTCCCTTCATCGCTTTTTCCTGTTCATGGGCTATTCTATGACAAATGCATCCGTTTGTCAAGATTTTTCCATGCCCTTCCAGGAGCTCTTGCTATGGGAATTGCTTCCATGGATGGTGGAACCCGTCAGATCAAGCCCAGCTTTTCAAGCCCGTAGCGGATTCCCTCTTCGCCGATGGGTTTCGTGACAAAATCAGCCTCTGCTTTCAACGCTTCCACTGCATTTCCCATTGCTACCCCGATTCCTGCCTCCCGGATCATTTCCAGGTCGTTCATGCTGTCCCCGAACGCCACTACGTCCTGTTCTTCCATTCCATAGTACTCCAAAAGGGTACGGATCCCATCTGCCTTGGAAACGTTCCGGTAAATCACATCCGCCCCTTCGTTTCTGGAAAACAGCGGGCATTTCAGCTCTGGAAAATGTTCCTCCACCAGCCTGGCAGCCCGGATGGTCTCCTCCGGGTTCCATCCGAAAAGCGCCATGGCATAGAAGGAATGGGAAAACAGGTTTTCCACAGGGATAAACTCTCGATCCGGCTCCTTAAATACCCTCCGTTCCCTGTCCCGGATGATCTCATCGTGGACATAGCAGCCCTTCCGCCCAATGTTGAAGCCAAGGCAGAAATTGTGTTCCCAGGCAAACTCCGTCAGCCTCCTGATCAGGCCGCTGTCCATGAAGTCCTCTTTGAGTACCTTCTGCCCCACCGTGACTTTCTGCCCGTTGCTGTGGACAATGGCATCCGGCTCCACTTCCTTGGCCCAGGGACGGCTCAGTTCATTATCCATATCCCGTCCTGAGGCAATCACCACCAGATGCCCCTGACCTTTAAGCTGTCTGATTGCCTCAAGGGCAGAATCCGGGATTTTCTTTACCGCGTGATCCAGAAGGGTCATGTCCAGATCAAAGCAAACCATTTTTCGCATACCGCGTACTCCTTTTCTACAGCAAAGAAAGGATACCCTAAAGGTATCCCTTCCTGCAATCACTTTTTTGTTATTCTGCCTCGGATGCTGCCTCAGTCTCCGTCTCGTCCGCTACATATACGGAGGTCGGGCCGTCTGCCCCTCCGATCACTTCCACCTCTTCGCTGTCAGTCTCTGAAGCTGCCTCTGTCTCGCTGGCTGCTTCGGTCTCGGATTCGGTCTCAGCCTGGGTTTCTGTTTCACTCTCTGAAGCGGTCTCACTCTCTGCTGCCGTTTCGCTTTCTGCTGTCTCAGACTCGCTTTCAGTCTCGCTGGCATCTACAACCACTGCATTTTCCACCATGAAATCCAGCGCCTTGTCCATCAGGATCGACCTTCTGATATCTCTCTCGGTGTACTGCTCCAGCAGAGCTTCCCTGCTCTCAGCGCCTGTGCTCTCCACATAACGGTCCAGGGACTCCTCGTATTCTTCGTCGGTGATAGTCATATCTTCTGATTCAGCCACGCCTAAAAGCAGCAGCTCCTGAACCATTCCCTGTTCCACGACCATAGGAGCCTGCTCATCGAAATCATCCTCTGTCATACCGAAATTCTGGCTGAGGAAATCCGCGAATTCCATGTCAGACTGTGCTGCCAGATCCTCGTAGAACGCCTTCATCTGGTTCACTCTGAAGTTTACCACATCCTCCGGGTAGCCGTTGATGGTGGTTCCGCTGTAAAGGAGGGTATACAGATCGTTGATCTCCTGGGATCTCTGGCTTGCCACCTTCTGCTCCTCCAGCTCCTTGGTGATGTTGCTGCGGTAATCATCTACGGTATCGTAATCGGAGATTGCCTGCACCACTTCATCAGTCATCTCAGGAACCCGTTTTACGGAATTGATGGTAACGTGGAAGACCACATCCTGCCCGGCCAACTCTGTGGAACCATAATTCTCCGGGAACGTCAGGTTCAGATCCACGCTGTCTCCTACATTCTTTCCGATCAGCCCATCCTCAAAGCCCTCGATGAAAGCTCCGGAACCGATGGTCAGGTCATAGCCTTTGTCTGTTCCGCCGTCAAAGGCTTCCCCGTCCAGGGTACCCTCATAGTCGATGTTGGCGATATCGCCTTCCTGAACGGTCGTTCCCTCTGTAATCTCATCCATCTGGTCATTCATATTGCAGTCGGATTCATATCTGGCCTGGATGTCATCCTCCGTCACCTCTGTGGAGGCAAGGGTTACTTCCAACCCTTTATACTGACCAAGGGTTACATAGTCCAAAGCTTTATACTCCGGCTCTTCTGCCTGCTCTGTCACCTCTGAGGAAGCCTCGGCGCCCTCAGAAGAGGCTTCCGTGCCATCCCCCGAACCGCTTTCAGGCTCTGATTCCTCAGACGCCGCCTCGCTGCCACTTTCCGTTTCAACGGCGCTTTCAGACTCTGCTGCCTCTGTCTCAGTTTCCGTCTCTGCTGCCGTGGTTTCCGTCTCCGCTGCCCCTTCTGTGGCAGCAGTGGTCTCAGCCGTAGTCTCCTGGTTGCTTCCCTGGCTGCATCCGGCTGTCACAGCAGCGCACATGCAGAGCATCATTGCCATTACAATTTTTTTCTTCATCGTCTTTCTTATCCTCTCTTTATTTTCAGCTAACACAGAAATCTGCGTTTGTCTGTCGTAATTGTGTTGTCTGTTTCCCCGTTACATGGGTGGAACCGGCGTCGGCCTCAGTTTTGAGAATACCGCATTGGCGTCGAACAGGTCTGAAAGCATTTCCGGGTTGTAATACATCCGGTAGCCGTCCAGATTTCTTCTCCCCTGGCGCATATACTGGCTCTGTCCATTCGTCACTTCGCTGCCAAACTGCACCCAATACTGGCTGCCGTCCACGTTGCAGTAAATGTCGAAGCCTTGGCTCTTCATATATTGGAACTTTTCATTGTCCGGAAAGTAACCTTCCCAGGAACCCAAATCCGCCCCAAAGGAGAAAATCACCACATTTGTATCGCCGATCAGCGGTTTGACGTAAGTCTGCCATTTCTCATTGTCTTCCTTCAGCTTATCCAGGGACGCTTCCGTGACATTGATATGCCCCCAGGTATGGCTGGCAAATTCCCAGCCGTTTGCCTTCATGGCGTCCGCCACTTTTTTTGCCTCCTCACATTCCTGGTTCCATGCCGCTTCGTCAAAATCCGGATGCTCGTCCAGCCATTTCTGCTGAAGCTCGTCCAGATTTTCCCTTGTTTTGTAGGCGATATCCGTCCGGTAACCCAAAATGCCGTTGTATCCGGTCAGGGCGATGATCCCCTTCTGCCCGTGATAGGAGAAGTCCGGGTGCTCTTTTACGAACGTATCAATCCAGGGAACCATATCGTAATCCCCGATCTTGACCGTACCGTCCGCTTCGGTGTATTGGTTCTTCACCTCTCCGTTTTCATCGATGAGGAGCTTGTCCGCCAACCCGTAGCCATCCTGATAATGATAGTAACTCAAATCATCCTGGGAAAGGACAAAAGGCTTCTTCCCTTCCGGCAGCCGGATCGTCCCCCGGCTCACATTGCGGTTTTCATCAATCTCACAGAGTTCATGAATGCTGACCATGACATATCCTTTCTCATACATGGACTCCATAATCTGTTTGAACTCATCCATTGTCGTCATTACCTGGTTCAGCCCATCCGTTGTAGCATCCCCGGCTCCCTTTGCCCATGCCCGGTTCTCATCTACGATCATGGAATGGAAGAACACATGAGTAACCTGATCAACGGGATATTCCACGCAGGCATCCCGCTGTGCCTCGTATTCTGCCACCAGCGCCTGGTATTCCGTATTGGCGGCATAATCGGAAGAGCCCTTCAAAAGCTGAATTGCCCCATCGTAGTCATATTGAGCTGCCTTCAGCGCCGCCTGATCCTCCAGGCTCGCTTCGGTTTCCGTCTCCCCTTGGGTTTCCGTCACCTCGTTCCCTGTCTCATCTGCGGGAGCTTCTGACTCTCCCGGATTCGTAGTTTCACCGGTCGAAGTGACTGGACTCTGGCTGCTCTTCTTCCCTCCTGTCAGGTCTTTCACCAGGAAAACAGCCAACGCCGCTATCACCACCAACAATATCACCAGGATCAGACGACCGATCAGAACCTGGCGCTGCCGCTTCTTCCTCCTGAGCGCCCGCCGTCTGTCTCTTTCGTTTTCGTCCATTTTTCACATCCTCCTAAACCCGAACCTGATTTCCCTCCGCTATCTATCCGTTGGAATTTAACAGTGTTCTAGTATTCCCCCAAATTCATTCCTTATAAGCGGAACAACCCGCTACCGCCCATTATACCATATTCTTAGGGAATTTCTAGCATAAATCCTTATTTTTCGTGCTTTTAAGAAAAAATAAAGAAATATTGCATTTTACCTTAAACAATGCTAGAATAATATGATGTAAAAATTTATACAGGAGGTATCCCATGACAGCCTTAAACGTGCTCTTGATTATCTTGACGATTCTTGTGATCGCGCTGGTCGTCCTGTATTTTGTCGGCAGGAAATTACAGAAAAAGCAGGCTGCACAGCAGGAGCAGATGGAGGCCGCCAAGCAGACCGTCTCCATGCTCGTCATCGACAAGAAGAAAATGCGCCTAAATGAAGCCGGGCTTCCCCAAATGGTCATTGACAATACGCCCAAGCTGATGCGCCGCACCAAGCTTCCCATTGTGAAAGCAAAGGTTGGTCCAAAGATCATGACGTTCATTGCCGACGGCAAGGTATTTGAACTTATTCCGGTCAAAAAGGAAGTTAAGGCGACCGTCAGCGGTCTTTACATAACGGACGTCAGAGGAGTCCGCGGTCCACTGGAAACCCCGGTTCGGAAGGAGAAATTCTTTGCACGGATGAAGAAAAAGATTACCGGGACGAAAGAGGCGGAACCGGAAACCAAAAAGAGCGGCAAAAAGAAGAAATCTTAACATGCAAAAACCCATCTGTTCACGACAGCAGATGGGTTTCTCTATTTTTGCATCCTTGGGGCTGGATGTCCATCGTAATCTTACAGTCCGCCAGATGCTCATAATTCACTTCCAGGGCGTAATCCACTTCCACGCCGATCTTTTCCTTCTCCACCTTGGTCTGGATCTTCGTTGCCGCAATCCCCACCAGCAGGTTGCCGAAAGGCGTCTGGTAATAGGTCATATTTTTCTTGTTTTCTTCAAAGACCATGTGTACATTCGTCAAACCTTTCTTCGTCACCTCCAGGCTGCTCCCGGTCAGCTTCAAAAGGTTCTGGGTAGTACCGTCAAACCCTTCCATCACCTCGTCGTACTTGATATAATGCCTGCCGTTCCTTTCGAAATAGGTGGCGGGGGCGATCATCTCCAGCTCATCGTCTTCCAGATCATAAAACTGCAGTCCCTTGATCTTCACAATCACATTTTTGTCCATGTTCTTTTCAATACTCCTCTATATTAATCTGCTGTGTCATCTCAATATCGTAGGGCAAGATAGAATTGGCAAAGTTCCTGAAATCCTCTGCTGCGTCGCTGACATAAAAGCAGTGGTTCGGATGTTCCTTTCCTTTTGCGGGATTGGACAGCCCTTCTCTCTCAAGCAGCTCCCGGAGCTCGATGGCTGTCTCATAGGCCGGATTGACCAGCGTCACTTTTTCCCCTACGATCTCCCTGATGGTGGACCGAAGGAGCGGATAGTGGGTACAGCCTAAGATCAGGGTATCGATGTCATACTGGAGCAGCTCCTCCAAGTACCGTTTCGCCACCTCCACGGTAATCGGATCCTTGATCCATCCTTCTTCCACCAGCGGCACAAACAGCGGACAGGGCTTTCCTACCACCTGGACGTCCGGCTTCTGCCTCCGCATAAAAGACGTATAGATTCCAGAGCTGATGGTCGCCTTCGTGCCGATCACCCCGATGCGTCCGTTTGCCGTCGTCTCGCATGCCACCTTCGCCCCCGGCTGTATCACGCCGATGATGGGGATCTCAATCTCCTTCCGGATATCCTCCAGCGCGTAGGCGCTCGCCGTATTGCAGGCGATGACAATCGCCTTGACCTGCTGGGTCTTAAGGAACCTCACAATCTGCCTGGAATAACGCAGAACCGTAGCTTTGGACTTGCTTCCGTATGGCACTCTCGCTGTATCTCCGAAGTAGACGATATCCTCGCCCGGCAGATTCCTCATGATCTCCCTGGCAACCGTAAGCCCTCCGACTCCGGAATCAAATACGCCAATCGGCGCTTTACAATCTTTACTCATAATTTTTATACCTTTCTGGATACTGCCTCCCATTGTAACGCCTTTTTGCCGGCTTGTAAAGCCAAAACGCTTTTCAAAAGATCAGCGGTTCCCCGTCCACGAACGCATACAGAGCAGGAATTTCTTCCCGGTAGATTGTCCTTCCGCTGGTCGCCTCCGTGATCTCTTCCTTCACCTTTGCCAGCTCTTCTTCCGGAACCAAAGCTTCCAGGGTGACGTCCGCCGCATACTCCGACGAAGTGATCTGGATCTTCCTTTTCCCAAGGATATACTGGATCTTTCCCACGCCGTTGTAATCCGTATTCATCTTGAGCAGAAAACCCTGCTGCTTCTCAATAATCACACAATGCTTCAAACCTTCCTGGACTGCCTTGGAATAGGCTCTCACAAGCCCTCCTGTCCCCAGGAGCGTCCCGCCGAAATACCTGGTGACCACCACGGCCAGATTGTGGATCTCCTCTCCCAACAAGACATCCAGCATGGGACGCCCCGCCGTCCCCTGGGGTTCCCCGTCGTCGCTGCACCTCTGGAGGTTCTGGTTCTCTCCGATGACAAAGGCGGAACAATTGTGGGTGGCATTCCAGTATTTTTTCTTCATCTCGGCAATGAACGCCAACGCCTCCTCCTCCGTCTCCACCGGGCGGACGGTGGCGATGAAACGGGATTTTTTCTCGACGATCTCTCCTTCGCCGCCTTCGTAAAGGATTTTGACCGGTTTCATAGAATACACTCCTTCCTTTCCTTCGGATCCCTCTTCCGGAAAACAGCTCATATCGGGGTTTATTATAAGGCATTCCTTGGATGAACGCAACGAAAAGACGGCAGCCTGGGGAATTTTTCACTTAAAAACTATATATGTATTTTTCTTTTGTTTCTCCTTTGCCCATGTTTATTCTCCCATTTTCTGGGCACATTATAGAGTAAACGGTCTCCTTACAAAAAGATTTTCCCGCTTGGTTGCTTTCAATAACCAGGTTTGCTATAATGAGCAAAAATGACCTTATGAATGTATGTTCCAGACCAAAGGAGTGCTGCGATGAATTACGGAAAAGACAATCTCTCACAACTGAAAAAGGACGACCTGGGTACAAAGGTGAGCCGTAAAATCGGATTTACGCTGCTTCGGACCGCTCTGATCGGGCTGCTGGCGCTAGTCATCCTGGTGGGATTCGCCGGATATGGGGCAATCATGGGGCTGATCAAGAGTGCGCCCGACATCTCCACGCTGTCTGTTACTCCCAGTGAATCCGCTACCTATATCTATAATGCCGATGGTTCTGTCATGCAGAAGCTCTCCCTTGCCACCTCAAACCGGACGATCGTGACCATCGACCAGATCCCGCTGGATCTGCAGCATGCGGTGGTTGCCATCGAGGACGAACGTTTCTACACCCACAACGGGATTGATATCCGGGGCATTATCAGGGCCGGTGTGATCGGGATCACCACAGGCAATTTTTCTGAGGGAGCCAGTACCATCACCCAGCAGCTTTTGAAAAACAATGTGTTTACTGACTGGATGAGTGAAACCTCCCTGATCGACAAATTCAAGAGAAAATTCCAGGAGCAGTACCTGGCTCTTGAATTGGAAAAAGTCTTAAGCAAGGAACAGATCCTGGAGGATTATCTGAATACCATCAACCTGGGCGCCGGGGCATACGGCGTGCAGGCGGCTGCACACCGGTATTTTGACAAGGATGTTTCGGAACTGAACCTGTCTGAATGTGCGGTGATTGCCGCTATCACGCAGAACCCGACCCGGTACAATCCCATCACCAACCCGGAAGAGAACGCCAGCCGCCGCCAAATCGTCCTGGATTATATGCTGGAACAGGGATATATCACCCAGGAAGCGCACGACCAGGCTGTCAATGACGATGTCTACTCCCGTATCCAGAGCACAGAGGCCGAGACTGGGGAGACATCCATCTACACATATTACGTGGATGCCACCATTGACCAGATCATCGAAGACCTGATGGAGCAAAAGGGGTACACAGAGCAGCAGGCAAACAAATTACTGTTCACCAGCGGCCTCAAGATCCATACGGCCCAGGACGCTTCCATCCAGGCAATCTGCGACGAGGAATTTTTGAATCCCAATAATTTCCCAGGCGGTACGGAAGTGGGACTGGATTATGCCTTGAGCGTACAGTATGAAAACGGGGACGTGGTTCATTATGGCAATGAGGATTTCAAGGATTTTTACCGGCAGAATTACGACGCCAATTTCAACCTGATGTTCCCGGATACGGATACGGCGAATGCAGGGCTTGCCGCTTTCAAAGCTTCCAAGGTGGGAGCAAAGGATACGGTACTGGGCGAACGGATCGTGCTGACGCCTCAGCCCCAGGCTTCCATCACGGTGATCGATCAACATACGGGATATGTGAAAGCCATCGTGGGCGGACGCGGCAAAAAAGACGCCAGCCTGACGCTGAACCGTGCCACCACCTCCACCAGGCAGCCAGGTTCCAGTTTCAAGATCCTGACTACCTATGCGCCTGCGCTGGACTACGACAATATGACGCTTTCCACAGTCTACAACAACGCCCCCTACGCTTACAGGGACGGGACGCCTGTGAACAACTGGGACAGCAATAATTCCTACACGGGATACACCACAATCCGGGAAGCCATCACCAATTCCATCAATGTGGTGGCTGTCAAATGCATCACAGACATTACCCCGGAGATCGGCTTCCAGTACGCGGAACGTTTCGGTATCTCCACCCTCCACAATGACGAGGCGCTGGATGTGAACCAGCCGCTGGCTCTGGGCGGCATCACAGACGGTGTGACCAACCTGGAGCTAACTGCTGCCTATGCAGCCATCGCCAACGGCGGAAACTATATTGAACCGAAATTTTATACCTATGTGGAGGATGCTGACGGGAATGTCATCCTGGACAACCGGGAACCGGTACAGTCCAAGGTGATTGACGAGACGACTGCCTTCCTTCTTACCGATGCCATGAAGGATGTCGTTACGGAAGGAACCGGTACCCTGATTGATTTAGGTTCCATGCCTGTTGCCGGAAAAACAGGAACCACCGACGATTACAAGGATATCTGGTTTGTGGGATATACCCCGTATTATACCTGCGCCGTCTGGGGCGGATACGACAACAACGACGAACTTCCCTCCGTGGACGGCGATACCTACCACAATTACCACAAGATCCTATGGAACTCTATCATGACCAGGATCCACAGCGAACTCACGGTACAGGATTTCGATGTGCCGGAAGGCATCGTGACCGCAACGGTCTGCAAAAAATCCGGAAAGCTTGCCATCCCCGGTGTATGTGACAGCGATCCGCGGGGAACTATGGTATACGAGGAATACTTTGCCGCAGGTACGGAGCCCAACAGCTCCTGCGACAACCATCTGGCTGTTCCTGTCTGCCAGGAAACGGGGCTTCTTCCCACCAGCACCTGCCAGACCGTCACCAGGATCTTTATCCGGCAGCCGGACGACAGTTATGATTACACCGATGACACCAACTACGCACCGCCTACTCAGACCTGTGCCGGTCATCGCGCCCAGACTGTCCTCGACAGCCTTCAGGACATCCTGAACATCACAGGTGAAACCAATGCCGAGACACCGCAGTCTGAGACACAGAGAAGAGCCGAGGAGGACGGCGATACTGCCGCTGGAACTACCGGCGAAGGAACCATTCCTCCCGCCACTTCTGATGGTACCGTCCCGTCTACTGGAGACGACAGCGGGATCCAGGTCCTTATCAACTAAAAATGCGTTGGAAAAAGAAGACAGCCCGGTGAAAGGCAGGCTCTTTGGATGCCTGAGGATTCACTGGACTGTCTTTTTTATAGGTTTAGCTTTCGGTTTTTATCTCCTGTGTCATTTCTGATTCATGAAATCCTGATCCCGAGGAGAAGCCTATGAATTCTTCAACCGTTCTATTTTGGAAAAAAGCTCTCCTCTAAAGTTAGATTATGAATTTCTTTTCCTCAGGGATACGGCTTACGGACCTTTCTACTGTGCAAATCAGAACATTGCCCTTTATAAATGTAACTTACAAAATCATCTCCAAATTTACACTCTCCATTCAACTACATCTTCGATCTCTCTTCTCGGTCTTGCCTTCGGAGCTTCATCTGGATATCCCAATGCGACAGCCGCTAGGAGTTCCCCTTCTGGCTTTAGCCAGTCACATAATTCGAAATATGCAAAATATATATCACATATCCACAGACTCCCTATGCCTTTTTCCGTAGCCGCAAGAAGCATGTTTTGAACCGATGCGCTGAGTGATTGAATATTACAAATTTCATAAATTCGTTCTTCTGGAGTTAACTCCTCAAAGATGCCTTTTCCGAAAGGATTCACTGCAAAGATAATGACAGGGGCTTGTGCCATGATATCGGCC
>DVFT01000091.1 GCA_018713105.1 Candidatus Limivivens merdigallinarum
CTTAACAGGGATATGATGATTAAGGGCTTGGATAATTAAATGTCTTTCTTCATTGTGTAACATAAATATCACCTCTACCTTAATCATAATACCTTTGTCAAATTTGTGCGTTATTTGCTTGGATTGCTATAATTCCGTCATTTTATTTCAACCGGTTCCCCAAATGGTACGCCTGCTCCGGAAACTCGGAGTGCTGGGTCATGGACGGCGTACCACAGCCGTATCCCAGCACCATCCCCATATCTGTGAGATTCAAATACCTCACCAGCGTCTTATAATGGCTTTCCAATGCCTCAAACGTCCAGTCATCGCCATTCCAGGCAACCGCAAGCAAGGCGGATTTCATATGTTTTCGCTGAATAGAACTGTTAAAGGCACAGAACCGGTCGATCATCGTCTTCAGCTGGGCAGACATGCCATAGTAGTAAAGCGGTGCGACAAATACCATCATGTCTGCCTCCAGAATCTTCCTGCGGATGCTTTCCACATCGTCCTTCTGCACACAAGGTCCTTCATATCCACAGTGAATACAGCCCGTGCACGGATGAATTTTAGCATGTGCCGTGTCAATGACCTCAACGATGTGCCCGGCTTCCTCCGCCCCTTGACGGAAACAGTCCGCCAGCAGGTTGGAAGATCCTTTTTTGTTTGGGCTTCCTTCTAACATCACAATCTTCATTTTCTATGTTCCTCCTGCATATTCTGTCTTTTTATTCAGCGGCTTCCAGGGTAATCGTCCCAGCCATTTCACTGATCAAGTCTGCGCCGGATACAGCCTGCCCCAGCTCGAACAGAGATGGATTTTCATTATAATCATCGTAAAAGAATACGACATCTCCCCACGGTTCATAGTAGGCAAGGGTTCCGGCTCCCGACTGTGCCAGGGGCGAATCACTGGTATCTAATCCCTGAGCCGGATAAAAAATTTTCTCGTTGGTACTGTAATCTTCCACCTCGACGGTAAGAGGCAGCTGATCATAAAGGGAGGCAGCCGCAGTTCCATCGTTCAATTCATAAATGACCGTATTTTCCCCGAACTGCACTGCAATCTGCCAAGATCCCTCGCCTGCCGTCTCACTTTCCCCGCTTTGAAAGCCCAGCTCCCTTACCCAGCTCTGGATCTCTTCCTTGGAGGAAGCCGCATCTTCTTCATAGCAGTCAAAAATCTGATCGGAAATTTCCGTGTCTGGCAAAGCCTCTGTAATCAGCTCAACACTGTTTGCCAGCCCTCCGGTGCCATGGGAACAGAACAGGTATACCTGCTTTCCTGAAAGATCATTCTGCTCCAGGAACGAAAGCAGCGCCATGGGTACGCCGTACCACCAATTCGGATACCCCAAAAACACCGTGTCATACTGTTCCAGATTCTCTACCGCCTCCTTTAACTCCGGGCGGGAATCGTTGCCGCGTTCTTCATTGGCACGTGCCAGGCATTCATCCCAATCGCTGGGATAAGGCTCTGTTACCTGAATAGAGAACAAGTCGCCGCCTGTTTCCTCCTGTACCCACTCTGCCAGCTGCTGTACATTTCCAGGCGGTATCACGCTGGGGGATGCAACGGCATCCACGTCATCCGCCAGGATGGCATTGTCCGCCCAGGAAAAATACGCAACCAACACCTTACTTTCCTCCTCGGATTCCGGCGATTCCGTATCCAGGGAATCGCCATCCGACGCCACCTGCTCAAATTCTACAACGCTTTCCTCTGTGGATGACGAATCGGAAATCTCCTGGCTTTCTGCCGTTCCGCACGCAGTAAGGGAAAAAACCATCACCATGGTTAAAAAGATAGAAACCGCTTTTTTCATATAGCCACCTCCTGAATATCCCGCAGCAGGATCCGTTTTCTTTTGATACTGACCTGCTCCGTTTTTCTATTCTGATTATAGAGTAGCTTTCTTTCAAAGTCTAATACCTGTCATTTATCTTTTTCAATGCCTTTTCTGTATGGTTCCCTGTTTGATCCTGACCATCCTGGCATCATTCCAGATTGGCACACAGCAGATTGATTTCCTGGATAAACAGAGAAGTAGCCGGAGAAAACAGTTTCTTTTTCTTCCAGACCAGTACGCTGCGGGTCGTATGCTCCGGGCGGATGGGTACAAAACGCAGTCTCGGGCTGCTGTGGATCGCCAACGCACCATCCAGGCAGAATGCACAGCCAAGCCCTGCCTCCACCATCAGGGCAGCATTGGACAAAAGCGTGTAGCTTAAGGGAATGTTCAGATCCCTTTCCTCCCGTTTGAGCCAGTTCAGGATCTCACTGCGCACCCGCTCCCGAAGAGGCAAGATCAACGGATACCCGGTAACTTCATCCGGCGAAACCGT
Source organism: Candidatus Limivivens merdigallinarum (assembly GCA_018713105.1). Classification (GTDB taxonomy): domain Bacteria; phylum Bacillota; class Clostridia; order Lachnospirales; family Lachnospiraceae; genus Limivivens; species Limivivens merdigallinarum. The sequence goes on from DVFT01000091.1 coordinate 2,329, forward strand.
TTCACGGCTTGCCAGCGGATGATCCTCGCGCATGAGGATCCCCCAGGTTTCCTTTTGGGAAAGACGGACATAATCGTACTTCAGCGTATCTACGGGTTCCAGGAGGAGCCCCACGTCTACCAGCCCTTTATCCAGCCGATCCTTGATGTTATCCGCCGTCTCATTATAAAGATGGAATTGAACCAAGGGATATTTGTCAGAAAATTTCTTGACCAATTTGGCAAACAAGCGGCTTCCAACCGCTTCAGATGCCCCGATCGTGATCAATCCGCTGACCTCGGTATTCCGCTCCACAAAATCCCGTTCCAAACGGTTCGCAAGCTCAACGATCTCTTCCGCCCGCTGCCGGAAAAACATACCGTCATCGGTCAGTGTCAGACCATTTTTACCCCTTATCATCAATGTCGTTCCCAGTTCTTTTTCCAAGTCTGCCATCTGACGGCTCAGCGTTGGCTGAGTTACGTGCAGATAATCCGCAGCCCTCGTAATATTTTCTTCCTGGGCGACAGCCAGAAAATAACGCAGCGTCCGTAATTCCAAAGTACATTCTCCTCCCTTCATACGGCGGTTTCCTGATCTTTCCGAAAACGCCGCATCCTGTGATCGATACGATTTATCAGCGCATGTCTTTCTGAGTTTTAAATAAAGAATACGCATTCCTGCATTTTTTGTCAATCATTTCCAGTTCAGGTATATGGGAGCAGAAGTCTCCTGTTTTCTCCCAGCAGCGTCTCCTTCGCATAAGCGATGAACTTTTCTTTGCGCAAATTACTCATGCGGATTCCGGAGAAAACGTGTATGATGCGGATAGCATCAAGGAAAGGAGCTGTTGTATCATGAATACCGTACTGCAGGCAAAAGAAGTGACCAAACTTTATGCACAGGGTCAGAATCCAAGCCTTAACCACGTGTCGTTTACCGTTGCCGAAGGAGAATTCATCGCCATTATGGGGGCGTCCGGCTCGGGGAAAACCACACTGTTAAATGTACTGTCCACCATCGACAAGCCGACCGGCGGGGAGATCTGGATCGGAAAGGTCAATCTGAAATCTCTGAATGATTCCAGATCTGCCGATTTCCGGAGGGATCATCTGGGGTTCATCTTTCAGGAATATTTCCTGCTGGACAGCCTGACGATCCGGGAGAATATCTCTGTACCGCTTACTCTGCAAAAGGTGCCGCCAAAAAGCATCGAACAACGGGTCGAACGCCTTGCGGAAAGGTTCCGGATCTCATCCCAGCTGGACAAATATCCCAGCCAACTGTCCGGCGGGCAAAAGCAGCGGGCATCCGCAGCCAGGGCGATCGTCAAAAACCCCAGCATCCTGTTTGCCGATGAGCCCACCGGCGCTCTGGATTCCAATTCCGCCACCGAGCTTCTGAATGCCCTTCAGGAGGCGAACCGTACCCTCCGCACCACGATACTGATGGTGACCCATGATCCCTATGCCGCCAGCTTTGCAAACCGGATCCTGGTCTTTCAGGATGGACGGATCCTTCGGGAGCTTTTGGACACACACCAGAACCGGCAAAGCTTTTATGAACGCATTCTGGACGAGATCGCCCGGCTGGACACGGATCGTTAGGAGGTGCAGACATGAATCCTGTTTTTCTGGCATGCAAAAATCTGAAAACGTGTTTTTCTTTCTATTCCTTCTATCTGGTATCCGTCGCCTTTGTGATCCCCGTACTGTTTGCCTTCACTTCATTTTCCGAAAACCGGATCATCCTGGAAAAAATGTCCTCGGACGGCAGGGTGGAGACCATGTGCCGAACCATCTCCGTCTTTCTGATGGTCTTTGTCGTTTTTTACATGGCATACTCAAACCGCTTCTTCCTCCGCCGAAGAACCAGGGAGCTGGGGATCTATACCTTGCTGGGATATCAAAGATCCCAGATTCTGACTCTTCTGACCGTCGAAAACGTTCTGATCTGTCTTGGCGCTTTTTTCTTCGGGGTTACTTTGGGCGGGCTGGCGCACCGAGGCATCGTATGGTTCATCGGAAATCTGCTTCGGCTTGGAATCGATGTTTCGGACATTGCCCTGTTTGACGGGACAGCGCTTTTCAAGACTGCCGTCTTCGTCCTTGCCGTCGTCTTTGCTATGACGCTTTCCAATGGAAGGCTGCTGTATCAGAGTTCCCTGATACAGTTGGTCCGTTTTGAGAAACGCGCTGAGAAAACGATGAAATTCCACAAGGTTCGCGCGATTCTGGGATTTACCCTGATTCTTTTGGGATACCTGTCCGCTCTCAATGTCCTTGGGGGAAACGACTCTCTGTGGGTCAGGGTGGGGTTCTATCAGATGGGGCTTTTTACCCTGTTTCTGGTGACTTCCGGTACCGTGCTTTTTATCTCGGCGTTTCTGCCCTATGTGATGGAAAAGAGCAAACACCGGAGACAGACGTTTTATACCGCAGAGCGGATCATCACCACCCCCAATTTTGTCTACCGGATCCGTTCCAATGCCAGGACGCTGACGATGCTCACCTTACTGTCCGCCGCAGCCCTGACCATTGTAAGCGTGATGGCACTCACGCTGTATTATCCCATTGCCGCTGTCTCCCGCATCGCTCCATCAGAGATCGAGTTCCGATTGGAGTCGGAGGAGCAGCTAAAAATAGCCCGTGACCTGGCAGAACAGTACACCTCGGACAGCCCGGAGGTGGATATCCTCCGCACAGATCTCTATTCGGCGACCTCGGATTCCGCCAGCCTTCCGCTGGAATATAACCTTGGTACCTCCCAAAGCGGGGCAGACAATGAGACGATTGCAAGAGACGCAGGGTTTGAATGCATGTCCTATACGCAGTATACTAAATTGCTGACGGCGCAGGGAAGGTCCCATGTCCTGGCATCTTTGCCTGCGCTGTCGGAGGAAGAATGTATCCTGATAAAATATCAGCCGGAGGATCCGCTGCAAAAAGAGCAGGGACAGACGTATCAGCTTCAGTATCCATCCGGCGAATGCCATGTCACGGTCAAGAAGGTCTCCCTTGACAATGTCATCTCCTTTGCAAACAGCATTGGAACCCTGGTGGTAAACGACCGTCTCTATGAAGAGATCCGCTTGGGGCAGTCCCCTTGCGTGAGTGTCGTCAGCATGAACGGCAGCTCCCTGAAAAACCAGGAAGGGCTCTATCAGGCGCTGTCTGACTATCTTGGCGGCAGCCCGTATCTGCAGGGAAATTCCCACCGTATCCAGGAACTGCTCTATCTCAACAGCTCGACCTTTCTTCTGATCGGATTTCTGGTCGTACTGTTTTTTCTCGCGGTGGGCAGCATCCTGTACTTTAATAACCTCTCTTCCATCGCCGATTCCAGGGCAGATTATGAGATTTTGGAAAAGATCGGATACCGGAAGAAGCAGCTTAGGCGGATCATCCGCAGACAGGTCTTTCCTTTTTTTGCCATCCCCTTTCTGCTGGGGCTTTTGGACTGCCTCTTCGCGACCATGGTCTACAAAGCAGGGCTGATGCAGAATCTGCTGGGCAATTCCATCAGCCAGTACCTCCCGACTTTTGTCTCCCTGCTCCTTGCGGCTTTGGTCTATGGAAGCTACTATGCCCTGACGGTCCGCTCATGCTGCAGGGCTGTTTGGAAAAACGCTTCCCTGCGGCACTGACATTTGGTATAATAAGCAATCAAAGAGATAAGGGAGCAATGGAACATTGAAGACTCTGACGATCAAATTACTGCTGTTTCTCAACTACATTGGCGTAATCCTGGTGATGGGAGAGGCGATCCTTCTGCGCTCTTCCATCCCGGTACGCCTCCTCGTCCCGCTTTGTCTGGCGACCCTGTTTCTGGGGGATATTGCCTATATTGCCGCGTGTTGCCTTCGTGGAAACCAGATCCTGTTCCTGTTCTGCGGCTTATTGGCTGCGGACAGCTGGTATCTGGTCTTTGTCGCCGATCCTTCAGATGCCGGGAAACAATGGCTTCTGCTTCTCGGCCCTTTGATCCTCTATCTGTCCATCCGCTTTTGCTTTCTGTTCCTGTTTCAGGGATATGCGTATAAAGGGAAGCAGGCGATCCGTTTTCTGCTGGCAGCTTTTTGTATCGCCGCGATCATCAGTGCTTTTCTGGAGGAAAGGAAACGGACGGTTCTCCTCTCTCTGCCATCTTCCATTCCTGGCAGCGGCTCCTGCTTTTTTTCGTCCTGACTGGGATCCTTCTGCTTCTGTGTGCGGCATTTGGCTGGCAGTTCCCTGTTTTTCTCCTGCTGGTAAACCTGAGTGCTGCTTTTTTGTTCCTCTGCTGCATCCTTTTGGGGGAAAATCTGAAAGCTGAACAGCCTGCCCTGATCAAGGACAGCGATTACGCCTGCGCCCTAAACCGTATAAAGCATGAGGAGGAACTGAAGGAAACCTTTTCAAACTTTCTCCATGACGAGATTCTCCAGGATCTTCTGTCTGTCAAAAATCTGGCAGGCAAAAGCGATCGTCCGGAGGTCCGTCAGCTGATCCTCAAGACCCTGGATCAGCTCAATCTCCGGATCCGGGAAAAGATGCAGGACTGCCACCCCGTGCTTTTAAAGAACCTGACGTTCAAGGAAAATCTGGAGCAGCTGATCTTAAGTATCCAGTCCTTATTTCCGCAGCAAACGATCCAGGTTACTTTCTTATGCTCCGGCACGCTTTTGATGCCGGCGCCCTACGATGTGCTGATCTATCGGCTGGTCAGGGAGCTTTTGACCAATATCTATAAGCACTCTGGCGGAACCCATGCGTGGATCGCACTTTCCCTGGAGGGAACCACGGCAAAGCTTTCTGTGTGGGATGACGGTGCGCAAATCTCTGTTCCGGAAGCGGATGGAACCGTTTCTTTCTGGCACAAGGGGCTTTTCTCTATGAAAGAACAGATCGACAGCCTGGGCGGGACCCTGACGGTTTCCAGCCGTATCCCGCAGGGTGTCCGAACAGAAATCCAGTTTGACGTGAAAGGGGAGGATTCCTATCAACATTTTATTCGTGGATGACCATGAACTTTTTGCCCAGAGCCTTGCCATAGCCCTGGAGGGGTATGAGGAAATTCAGGGTTTCTATACCACCCGGGATCTCACATCCCTGACCGGGCTGATCGTGAAAAAAAAGATTGACCTCGTCCTGATGGATATCCATCTGGGAACCCTCACAGACCAGGACGGGCTGGCGGTTGCTTCCCGCCTGAAAAAGGAGTTTCCTTCCCTGAAACTTGTCATACTGACCGGATACGATCTGCCGGTTTATCAGTATGAAGCCAAAAAGCTGGGAATCTCAGGCTTCCTCAACAAAAACATCCAGCCGCAAGAGTTGGTAAAGTCCCTGGTCCGTGTCTTTCAGGGGTACCCCTGTTTTCCATCCGATGCATCGGATCTGGTGATCGAAGAGCTGACCGATACGGAAAGACAGATCCTCCAGCTGATCGCCAGCGGCAAAAAGCGAAAAGAAATCGCCGCAAAGCTGTACATCAGCGAACGTACCCTCTCCAACCATCTGCAGCACATTTATGAGAAGCTGGAAGTCACTTCCGCCGTGGAAGCAGTGACCAAAGCCCTGCAGATGGGATATCTTGCCCTGAAGTAGCAGTTCCGAAATCATTCCGAAATGGGGCGATTCTATTGCGCAGAGCCCTCCCGGGAGTTATCCCATACCAAAACATCCGGCATTCTGCCGCTTTTGGAAATGGAGGAAGCACTGCTTATGAACAGTAACGTGAAAAAAATCACCATCATCGGTATGCTGTGCGCCGTCACCTATGCCGTCATGGCGGTCGGAAGGATTCCTGTGGTCTTGTTTTTGAAATACGACCCGTCAGACGTTGTCGTGACCCTTGGCGGGCTGATCTGGGGTCCGATGACATCCTGCACGGTGTCCGTCCTGGTAGCGGTCGTGGAAATGGTGACGGTCAGCGACACAGGAATCTTAGGCTGTATCATGAATATCGTCCAGACCGTCTCTTTTGCAGGTACCGCCTCTTGGATTTACCGAAAAAGAAGGACCCTGTCCGGCGCCGTCACCAGTCTGTCTGCCGGGTGTGCCGTCATGATCCTTGTGATGATGCTGTGGAATTATCTCATTACTCCCATCTATATGGGGTATCCCAGGGAAGCGGTGGCGGACTTGCTGCTTCCGGTATTCCTTCCCTTTAATCTGCTGAAAGGCGGATTAAACGCTGCGCTCACCTTCCTGCTCTACAAACCTGTGGTGACCGCACTGCGAAGAACCGGTTATGCTGCAGCGTCCGCCATGGAAGCACCTTACCGGAAGCGAACCGGTCTGATCCTGCCTGCCCTCCTCATCATCCTTACCTGTATTCTGATCCTCCTGTCCGTGAACGGGCTGATATAAAGGAGTCTTTTATGAAAGAAACAAACCATCGAAAACCAATTTCTACGATCACGGGAACTGTCATTCACGGAAGAGGAATTGGGAAACTCGTCGGCACTCCTACTGCGAATATCGCGGCGGAAGGATCCGCCGCCCTGCCTGATACCGGAGTGTACATCTCAGCCATCTCTTTGGATCATCAGACGTATTACGGCATTACCCATATCGGGCGGCGCCCTACACTGGACAATGATCAGAACCTCTCCATCGAAACCCATATTTTCGGCTTTCACAACGATATTTATGGTTCTTTGATCACCGTCAGCCTGTACAAAAAACTGAGGGAGGTCAAGCGGTTTGCCGAATTATCCCTTCTGATCGAACAAATCGAAAGGGACTGTCTGGCGGCACAGAGCTTCTGGGGAATCCCCCGGGAGTGCCGTCCCCTGTATCTGGATCCCAAAAGACACTGCGCCATGATCGGCAGACAGGAAATCTATCTGTCAGCCAACGAATTTAAGCTTCTGCATCTGCTGTACCGTTCTCCACAGACTGCCTTTACAAAACCTGAGATTTATGAACAAGTCTGGCAGGCGCCTGCCAATGATCATCTGCACGCAGTGGAAAATACCGTCTTTCAGATAAGGAAACGGCTGAAGCCCTATTGCGGGGGACATGAATATATCAAGACCGTCGTGGGCTATGGATATAAATTTAACCCGGCATAGACCTTCTGACAGTAAGGCGGCTTCTGACTTACTCCCGGCTGACGGCAAAGTCTGCCGAAAATCTCACGCCGTTCTTCGTGTTCTCCATCTTGTAAGGAATGCCGTGATGCTCCAGGATGGTCTTTGCGATGTACAGCCCAAGACCGCTGCCGCCTCTGTTTCGGCTGCGGGATTTGTCCACCCGGTAAAAGGGCGTAAAGATCTGCTCCAGATCCTCCGGCGCAATATGGACGCCGCTATTTTCCACCCAAACTTTCCCATCCTGGATCCCCATCGTAATCGCTGCCCCCACAGGGGAATAGGCAACTGCATTGCCGATCACGTTGGAGAATACCTTTTCCAAAAGCCTCCCGTCACCCTCATAATGGAGATCCGGCGAAATCTTAAGGTGCAGTTCCATCTCCTTATCCTCCATCCGCCCTCTTGCCTTCCGGCAGGCTTCTGTGAGCATCCGGCTGATATCCAGGTCAGACATTTGAAGCTTGAAATCTACTCCTCCCATCCTGGCTGCCAGAAGGATTTCTTTTACCAGACCTTCCATCTCATTGACCGTTTTCATACAGTGGCGCAGATAGGCGTCCCGATCCTTGTATTCTCCCACCTGATAGATCATTCCCTCCAGCTCTCCCTTGATAATGGCGATGGGCGTTTTCAGTTCATGGGAGACGGAGGTAAAAAAATCGATCCTCTGCCTCTCCTGTTCCCTCTCCCGGTCAATGTCCTCCTGCAGCCGATTGTTCGCCGCCTGCAGGCTGTCCAGGGCGCTGCGTAGCCTTTCGGACATCTCATTCAGGCTTTCCGCCAAAATTCCGATCTCATCCTGGCGTTTTACCTCACATTTCCAGGTCAGATCCAGGCTGGTCATATGTTTCGCCACCGTACAGATATGAATCAGAGGTTTGGAATAGCTGCGGGAACAGATCATGGCTCCCAAAACGGAGATCACCAGGATCATGGCTCCGATCAAAGGGATCAGCCCCAGCAGGATATGGTAGGACTGGGATACCGCCACCAGGGAGACCACTGCGGAAAGCTGAAAGGTCTGCCCGTCCTGCTGAAAAAAAGTGGAACAGCTCATGGAGGGAGATCCTTCAGAGAGAAGCCCGATATCCTCCGTATTTGCAAAGGCAACGGAGAACACAGAGTTTCCCTGTTGGTCTTTGATTTCCACGGCAGCGTTATTTTTCATGGAAAATGCCAGCAGGGTTTCGGAGTTTTCCTGCCAGCCGGTCTGTTCCAGCGTCTCGGTCAGATCATAAAAATCCGAAGTCACCTGGCTTTCCAGCTCCGTATGATAAGTTTTCGGCAGAAAAACCACCACAATGGAGTAGATGAGGATACAAGAGATCACCAGCAGTGACAGCATACTGAGGAAGGTCTTTGCCTGGATGCTTTCACGGAGTTTCTTTTTCAATCTTATATCCCACCCCTCTGATGGTTTCGATGTAGTCGTTCCCCAATTTTTTCCGGATATTTTTGATATGGGTGTTGACGACCTTCTCTCCGCCGAAGTAATCATATCCCCAGATACTGTCCAACAGGTAATCCCTGGTCAAAACCCGCCCCTGGTTCTCCAAAAAAAGCTTTAAGATCTCAAATTCCCTGGTGGTAAGCGCAACCCCTTTCCCGTCTGCCAGGACGGTGTAGCTGTCGATATCCAGCATAAGACCTTTATAGCGGATCACATTCCCTTCGGCGGGATGCTCCTGTCCCGTCCGGCGCAGCACCGCTTCAATCCTTCTCACCACCAGGGGCATGGAAAATGGTTTGGTGATATAGTCATCCGCCAGCAGGTCAAACCCCTTCATCTGGCTGACATCGTCATCCAGCGCCGTCAGCATAATGATCGGGACGCGGCTCTCTTTCCGAAGGAGCTGGCAGACCGCGAATCCATCAATTCTGGGCAGCATGAGATCCAGCAGGACCAGGTCCGGGACATGCTCATGATATTTTTCCAGCCCTTCCATTCCATCGCCTGCCAGAATCACCCTATAACCTGCATCTTCCAGGAAGGCACGCAAAACCTTCCTGATCGCTTCTTCATCTTCGATCACTAGAATCCTTTTTGGCATCGTATCCACCTCCGCAGGACAGTGTATCATACAAAGGTGAAGTTTTGGTGGAGAAAGGCAATTTTTGCGGGCACACAAGGAGCAATCCGATTCCGAGGAAAAGCAGGATCCCCTGGACGAACAGGATTGACCACGGCAGGGAAAATGCCGGATCCAACGTTCCTAGCATCAAAGGATACTGGTGGAAAAAGCTTCCGTTCCAGATCCCCAAACAGTCTGGAAGCGGCAAAAACATACAGAGGATCGGCGCCAGCATCCATATATAGAGCATCCAACCCCGATACCGTCCCAGCAGCCATCCGCTCCCCAGGGCGAACACCAAAGCCGGCGGCAGTATGACCAGTGCCGGAAGCAGCAGCTCCAGGCGGACGAAGCCAAAATATCTGACATAAAAGACGGCTGCCTCCGCCAAACAAGCCAGAGAGACCATCCCCGTCCCTACAAGGGCGGCAGCGCTCCGTGCCAGCGCATACCGCCTCCGGGACATGGGTGCGGCATCGGTAAGGATCGTCACCCTGCGCGCCTTTCCCGAGGTAAAAAAGGTCAGGAAAAAAAGCGTCCCAATCCATAAAAGAGGAAGCATCCGGCTTAGATAGTCCCCAAAGCTCCAGGATGAAAAGGGAGCCGTATGGGATACTCCAAGAATCGTCACACGGTTTAACACCTGCCATCCATAGAACAGCAGCACCAGCAAAAATCCCAAAAAGAATTTGTTCCACAGAAGGCGTCTGCATTCGTATTGAAAAATCTTAATCAAGGTTTAACTCCTCCTCCGTAAGCCCGCAGGCATCTAAAAATTCCTGATACGTCAGGTAAGGGTAGGCAGGATCCAGCTCCCGGTTGAACAAGCCTTTCAGAATCTGATCCATGGCTTCTTCTCCGCCTGCAAGCTGTTCCGCCTTCAGAATCTTCAGGGGCATCTCGCAGTATTGCCTCACATAGCTTAGATTTCCAGTAATCTCCAGCTGCTGATCCTCCGGCAGCATTTCCAGATATTCCGGATGACGGACATAGAAATCCTGATAATAGTCATCCACTGCCTGCTGCCATTGGTCAATATAGTGTTCCTGGGCATAGCTCTCTCCGTAAAGTTCTTTGACAATGCGGTAGGTGGTATAGACCGTCAGCCCTTCCGCCGACCAGGCACTGGTGGAATCTGAAGTATCAAACATATTGCCCAAGCCCCACCATTGATGGACCAGCTCATGGATCATCACCTCCCCGGCGGCAGCTCCCTTGCTTCCATTTCCCAGATTGGAGGCTGTAAAATCCGCCTCATCCAGCAGGCTGGCGCCGTCCGTGGCATATCCTCCGCCGGATACCCTGCTCTGGACAAGCTCCAGCGTGCCTCCGTTTGTAAAGGACAGGGAACCATAGTGTTCCGTACAATACTCTGCCACCGCCTTTACGGCTTCCACCGCCCCGGCAGCTTCCATGACCGACTGATGCTTCCTCCCATAGTAAAATTCAATCTCCATGCCGGCAGCCTCGATGTTCTCCATAACATAATCTCCGGCATAGAGAATTCCTCCCGTCCCGTTATCCTCATACTGCCAGGTAATGGTTCCATCTTCGTTTTCCCCCAGGCTTTTGGCTTTGCTGCTTCCGAATGGGATCACTGTCATGGAACTTGGCAGGGTAATCTCAATGGTGGTCGGATACATCCCTTCGTCCGGCATTACGTTGATAAGACGTGGCGACAAATCAGCATTCTGCAGGCAAAGGTAGGTTTCGCTGATCTCTACACTTCCCTGCAGGACGGAGGTATTGCTGTTTTCCCGCGGAAACCCGCTGTACTCCACAACCAGCTCTACCTGCTCCCCGGCAGGGATGGTGGCTTCAAGCATTGCCTCATTGTACTCCTGATAGCTGCTCACCGAGAAAGGTACTTCTTCCCCGTTTGCCTCCACAGAGGAAACGGTGTAGCCGGGATTGATACCGAAATCCACGGTCTGTTCCTCCCCCGAGGTATTCTGGAACTGATAAGCCGCCCTGCCGGACACCGCGCCCGCTTCTGTATCTGGATACACTTTGGCGGACCGTCCTGTGCAGACCACCTCTTCTGCATAGGGCACCTCAGAAAACGTCATCACCGTCTGGTCCGGATTGCTATGATCCACCATTGGCTGGGCAGCGTAGGCGATCCCGGAGCAGATTAACAGAAGCAGCGCAACGGCAGGTCGGTAGATGCGTCTGACTCCCACAGCCAGTGAGCCTATGATTCCTTTCCCATACTGTCTGACGCAGAGATAGGAGATCCCCCAGACTCCTCCCAGCGCCATCAGCCAGGTCAGACGCATATACGCCACGGAGCGGAAGATCCGAAGATTGGAAAAATCATCGGACAGCGCCCATACACAGGGATTCAGCCAGCAGAGCTGCCAGTTTTCTGCCCACACCGTCAGGCTCAGCCCGGCAAACGCAGCAAACAATACCAGGGACAAATCTGCCCTCCCCGTAAACTGATAAGCTGCGGCAGCAGCGAGAATGGACAGCGGCAGGGCAAGCCCCATCAAAAGGATATATGCCAGCAAATAATTACTCCCATCAAACACAGAGCCAATCATCCCCGCACTGACAGGCAGCCATACCAGCATGGTAAGCCCCAGCGTCAGCAGGGACACCGCCATCAGCGCCCATAGGTGGACCAGCGCCATGACAAGGGGAGAAACCGTCGTATCCGTCAGCACATTCACCCGGCTTCGGCTGCTCCGATCCAGCTCATACACCGTCAAAAGCCCGAACAGGATTCCGCCTGCCACTCCCCCGGCGATCGCCGGATTGGCAAGGTACACGGAAAGCATCGTGCTTGCCGTAGCCGGCTGATACAGAACCAGCCCAGATGCCGGGGCAAGGACGGTCAAAAGGATCACCAGCCAGGTCAGACGGCTTTTGAGCAGCCGTCCCAGTTCCAATGGAAAAAGCTTGATCGTCTTCATTGCACCGCCTCCCTGGAGATCAGATAAAGATAGGCGTCTTCCAGTGTAGGCTCCTCTTCCCTGGCATACGCCGGGAGATTGTCTGCCACTGCCCGGCAGCGGATCCCCTCCCCTGCGTTGACCCGCGCGGTGATGGTAAGCCCCTGTTCTTCAAAGGCATCCTTCTCCCAGAAAACTCCCACGTGTCCCTCGGCAGACCGTATGAGCTGCCCCGGTGTCCCGGCAAACAGGATGTTCCCATGGTTGATGACCACGATCTGGTCGCACACCGACTGGATGTCTTCAATGATGTGGGTGGACAGCAGCACCAGCCGGTCCTGGGCTGTGCGGGAAAACAGGTTGCGGAAGTGAATCCGTTCCTCCGGGTCCAGCCCCACCGTCGGCTCGTCAAAGATCAGGAAGGATGGCTTGCCCAAAAGCGCCTGGGCGATGCCCACCCGCTGCCGCTGTCCGCCGGAAAGTGTACGGATTTTTGCCTTTGCCTTTTCTTCCAGGTTCACCTCCCGGATTGCCTTTCTTACGGCGTCTTTGGAATCACGGAGCCCTTTCAGCGCCGCCATATAATCCAAAAACTGGATCACGGTAAGTTCATCAAACAGCCCAAAATCCTGGGGCAGATATCCCAGCCTGGATTTCAGCTCTTTCTCCGTCTTGGCAAGTGGTCTGCCATCCACCAGGATTGAACCTTCCGTCGGCATCAGGGACGCCACCAGAAGTTTCATCAAAGTAGATTTTCCCGCCCCATTGGGACCTAAGAGACCGATCAGGCTGGGCGATTTTAAACTCAGATTTAAGTTTTTCAATGCCAGCTTTCCGTTGGGATAGGTCATGCTGACATTTCGGATTTTGATTTCCATATTGGTTGGATTCCTTTCTCTTTGTATCTTTTTGTATCGTTTCTTTTTTGTATTGTTTCTTTTTGTATCGTTCTATTTCTTTTTATTGCATTTCTTTTCATTCCCGCTGGTAACGAGGCAAGCGGACATGGCTTTTGGTCCATTGGGCGGCGCTGTGTGCCGATGTGGCACACATTTTGCGCCGACCGAAAGGGAACGTAGATCTGAAGTGGAACATGGACCCGCAGTGGAACGGGGATCCGAAGTGGAATATGGACCCGCAGTAAAATGCGGACCTACAGTAAAATGTGGACCTGCAGTGAAATGTGGACCTGCAGTGAAATGTAGACCTGCAGTGAAACGTGAACCTACCGCGAGGGGAAGTGTCCTTTGGGCGCAAATACCCCAGTAGCTTCTGCTGCGCTGCAAATCTGATGCCCGTAGCTTGCTGCGGGGTATTTGACTGCATTTTTCATTCCATATTCGTTCATTCATTTTTTAGATCACTGCTCCCTTTACATCGGGATCCCGGGAACAGTTTGAAGATACTGGAAATAGGTGGAGGTGGGGTGGGGATGGGGAGTATTTTCGGTGAATTTTCTTTTTATGGATGATTTGCTTGATTCATATTCTGGGATCTGCGTTTGGATCGTAGGTTTTCTTTGGGGATTGCCCTTTATTTCAGTATATTGGTCTTGGAAATCGTAGGTTCTCTTTGGGTACTACCCTCTATTTGGACTTTTCGACGCTGGGAATCGTAGCCTATCCTTAGATACTACCCCCTAGTTCGGCTTTTCGGCTCTGGGAATCGTAGTCTAGTCTCAGATACTACCCTCTAGTTCGGCTTTTTGCTCCTGGGAATCGTAGTCCAGCCTCAGATACTACCCCCTAGTTTGGCTTTTCGGCTCTAGGAATCGTAGTCCAGCCTCAGCCACTACCCTCTAGTTCGGCTTTTTGCTCCTGGGAATCGTAGTCCAGCCTCAGATACTACCCCCTAGTT
>DVFT01000092.1 GCA_018713105.1 Candidatus Limivivens merdigallinarum
CTACCCCCGGAATTGCTCTTTTCCAGTTTTGAATCGTAGTCTTTCCTACTATACTACCCCCGGAATTACTCTTTTCCAGTTTTGAATCGTAGTCCTTCCTACTGTACTACCCCCGAAAATAAGCTTTTCCAGTTTCGAATCGTAGTCCTTCCTGCAGTACTACCCCTGAAAATAAGCTTTTCCAGTTTCGAATCGTAGTCCTTCCTACTATACTACCCCCAGAAATAGTTTCTCAAATTCAAACGGTACCCTCCTGCCATAATCCCCACAAAAATAAACTTTCCCCATTTCAGACGGTACCGTCGTCAACATTTGTTCCCGATTCCGCGCCACGCTCATGACGAACTCTTTCTCCTAATATTACTGCAATATCGATTTCTGCCCAATGAGCCAATAATCTCCTTTCCCATCTTACACACATTTTCTCAAGGATTTGCAGCCCAAGCAGGACCTGATCGGTCATCACTTCCCATTCCCGGTTTCTATTTCTTCCATTTCGAAAGAGCCAGGAAAAAGGAGTCCACCACAAATACTGCCAGGGCGATCATCCCCGCGCTTTGGAGAGTCTGCAGCATATAATAGACCATCATGCTCTCCGTTCCAAAAAACATCTGATAGACAAACCGGTAGAGCCCGGCACCGGGTACGAGGATCAAAAGTCCCGGGATGAGAAATACTGTCACAGGCGCTTTAAAGACCCGGGCAAACACATGCGCCATAATGGCAAGTCCCAGAGTTCCCAAAAAAATCGCCAACGTCTCACCACTTGGCACCTTAAAGATCAGATACAAAAACCATCCCACCGCTCCTTCGATTCCGCAGTACAGCAGATATCTCTTCGGAACATTATTCAAAATCGAAAAGAAAAAAATCGCCAAAAAAGCGCCTATCACCTGGACCGTCATAACCGAACTCCTCCCGTACAGATCATTCCAAGGCCTACGCCTACCACGATCGCCGCCACCTTAACAAACGCTTCCAGGGCTTTTGCCCCGCCCGCCACATAGTCTCCCTGCAGGATGTCCCGGATCGCCGTGGTAAATGCAGCTCCGGGTACGATGGGCATAATCGCACTGATGATGACCTTGTCCGAACTGATGTGCCCGAACGTCTCTGCCATCAGCACCGCACCTGCTGCCAGCACCACGGAACAGAGCACCGTCTCAATGAAGCCGTTCAGCCTCAGCCTCTTAGAAAACCTCAGCATCAAAGCAATCAGGGCTCCATCCACACCCGCAGTAATGGCATCCCGGAACCCTCCCCCGAACACCAGGGCAAAAAAGCCCGCTACACCTACAATCGACAGATCGATCATCAGCTTGCTGTACTGGCGTCCATCCAGATGCTTCAGCTCGTGGAACGCCTCTTTCAGATCCATATTTCCCGCGCAAAATTCTCTGGAAATGTTATTGACCAGGGAAATCATGTTCAAATCCATATTTCGGCTGGAAATCCTACGGATCACCGTCATGGAATCTACACTAGGATCGTCCAGGTTCACCATAATCCCCGTATTGGTCACATAGGATTCCCCGGTTTTCAGCCTGGACACCGCCAGCATCCGGCGTATGGTATCTTCCACGCGGTAGATCTCCGCCCCGTTTTCCAACATCAGTTTTCCAGCCAGAGTCGCCGTATCAATCAGCAGCTTATACTCTTCTTTCTTATCCATACCGCTTCCCACACTCCATCTCTACTTTCTATTTTTGAACAGGGATATCACAAACAGAATTAGTATTACAGGCAAAAGGATCGGCAGCAGAATCCTCAGCACTGTAAAGGCCAGTACAAGAATGAGAGCCAGGACGATGACAGCGACTGCTACCGCTGCTCCCGGGCGGATATTCCAGTGGGCTTTGTAAAAACTCCTGTTGTCCCGGCTGTTTTCTTCCCTCTGTTTTTCCTCGTAGCTTTGAAACGGTTTTTCTCCTGAAGAGCCGCTCCCATTGACCTCTATAATAGTCCTGGCTATTAAAAAAGGACTTCCAAGTTCCTCTAAAACCTCCTTTTCACTCTTTCCCTGATGGACAGCATTGTCAATGTACTCGCTGTAATAGCTGAGATTTTGGTTTACTACCCTCTGGGAAACTTCTCCGGAGAGCTTCATCTCAAGGGCTTCTAAGAACTCTGACTTTGTCATTTTTTCCTCCATGCTTCTATCCTTTCCCGTAAAGCTCTTCCAGTATATCACAAAAGGGGCATGAAAGCTATAGCAGATAAAAGCTTCATGCCCCTTTTCTCAGGGTTTCTGTCAGTTCGCCAGATAGACATCCGCATACTGGACGCCGAAGTTTTGTGCATCCGTATGGGAATTCATATACAGATCCACATGACCGTAAGGCGTCCCCCGATCCTCCACAGTATAAACCAGTCCACCGATTACCAGCCGTGTGCCGAAGGGGATTCCTGCAATAGCAACCGTCCGTCCTTCCACCGGAATCGTTCCGCTGGCTGTAGGACCGCCCGACCACTGGCCGCAGCAGATCGGACAGCTGCAGTATGCTGTCAGTTTAAATCTTCCCAAGTATTCCCCGGAATCTCCGGCTTTTGCTTTGGTGTATGCCACGCCCTTTGCTGCATTCTCATTGACCTGTTCGATCTTGTCGGAATCTGTATCCGAAATGATCCTGGTCGCCCAGACCGCGTTGGCGCTGTTCAAATCAGAACAAATGATCCCCAAGCTGCTGTTTGCCGCCTCGATCACCTTACCGTCTCCCACATACATTGCTACATGGTAGATCGAACCATTTTTCGCATAGAAAACCAAGTCGCCCGGAGCCACCTCAGAGACCGGAATCTGCATTCCGTACTGTGACTGCGCCTCCGCAACTCTGGGAATCGAATAGCCATATGCCGCATAAATGCTCTGGACAAAACCGGAGCAATCCGCGCCGTTCGTCAGGCTGGTTCCTCCCCATACATAGGGATTGCCAATGAACTGTTCCGCATATTCGACCATGGAACTGCGGATTGCCTCCGAGACGCTTCCTTTCTTAACGGAAGTGATCGTGTAGTAGCAGGCTCTGTTTTCCTTTGTGCTGATGAGCTGCTCTGCTTTCCCATAGCTGTTCTCTCCATTGGAAGAGATCTCCGCATCCACGTCCTCTCCTCTCCTCAGGTATTCTGCCTTAACAAAACCCCTCACATCACCGGATTCCACGTAAACCCAGTCCTCGTCTCCATCCGCCAGCACATAGCAGAGAACGCCGTTTTCCATCGTTCCAACGATCCTGCCGTCCTCTCCCTTACTTTCCCGAATATTTACCGTATCTCCCTTTGCCAATGCATAGGACTTTCCCACCACCGTGCCTCGCACTGTGGTCTTGGTATACGTAAACGCCTGGTTTTCCATCGGATCCATAAGGACAGATGCCAGCGCCAGATTCGCTTCTTTCTTCTCCTCCACATAGGAAACCGCATCCTCTCCCGTCATCAGCTCGTCAGCTTTGACAAATCCTCTGACAACGCCGGACTCTATGTAATACCAGGACGAATCCTCCGAATTCAGCACATAACAGAGAGCTCCTTCTTCCATCTCCCCTACCGCTGCGGCATCTGTGCTCTTCTCCTCATAGATTTTAAGCCCAGTACGCGCCACGGCATAGACCTTATCTACCGTGATGAACCGGAAGGATTCCTCAATGGCAGGAGGGATCACCAGTTTCTGTGCGGCGATCAGCTGTGCATTGGTCAGGGTGACGTCCTGAACGTCCTCATCCTTTTTGTCCTTATTTTTCTGATCCTTGTCTTTTTTGTCCTTATCTTTCTTGTGATCGTCAGAATCTTTCGTCTCCGATTCACTGGGTTTCTCGGCAGGCTCCTCAGTTCCGGGTTCTGAACTCTGGCTTTCATCTGCAGGATCCACCACAGAGGGGAGTTCGGTCTCACCCGAACCAGTTTCCGTCTCTCCCGGAACGACTACCGGCGGAAGCTCTGTCTCCGTACCGCTTGTTCCGGGCGTCTCGCTTTCGCCGGAATCACTTTCTGTGCCAGCTGTCTCGCTTTCGCCGGGATTGCCTCCCGTTCCAGGTGTCTCACTTTCGCCGGGATTACTCCCTGTTCCAGGCGTCTCACTCTCTACGGGATGATCTCCCGTACCGGGCGTCTCGCTCTCTGCGGGATGATCTCCCGTACCGGGCGTCTCACTCTCAATGGGATGGTCTCCCGTACCAGGCGTCTCACTCTCTACGGGATGGTCTCCCGTACCGGGCATCTCGCTCTCTACGGGATCGTCTCCTGTACCGGGCGTCTCGCTCTCAATGGGATGGTCTCCTGTCCCAATTGTCTCGCTCTCGATCGGATTGCCGTCTCCCTCTCCCGGCACCGCACCCTCACTGGATTGTGAAGGTGGTGCCGCTTCGCTCTCCGGTTCTTTTTCCTTCCTTTCCCTGGATTCCGCAGCCGTCTGAATATTCTCTTTCCTTTCGGCTCCTAATGCAGCGGACGGGCATGCCACCGTAATACTCAGCGTAATCGCCAATACCCTGCATACGTTCTTTAACTTCATTGAATTCTCCTCATGTGAGTTACAGTGCAAACAAAAAATCCCCAGACAACTGTCTGGGGATACGTGCGTTAGAGGATTCGAACCCCCGACCTTTTGGTCCGTAGCCAAACGCTCTATCCAGCTGAGCTAAACGCACATGTCTTCGTGTTCAATTTCGTAGTGCTCAATCGAACGATACTTAATATACACTACTTTCTCCAAGTTGTCAACAGTTTTTTTTCTGTTTTTTTAACTTTTTACACCCCAAATTATATCATTCCTCTCCCTGCTGCGCAAGCACTCTTTACTTATTTTACAAATTGGTCACTTTTTATTCATACGTTTTAGTTTCTTTTTGATCTTGTATTCCCCTCTCTGGAGAAGGACATCAAAACCGCTTTTAAAAATCCCTCCATAGACAAAGCAAAACACTCCAATCCCCACCAGAAAAAACAGGACAACCATCAGAAGATTCTCCACCAGAGGAAGCGAAAGCCCCAGTTCATCAAAAACAACCGCCGGAAGCATGCTTATCATACAGAATACCACCCCTGACATGATCTGCACCCGAAATGCTCCTTCGTTGTCCTCAGCCAGCTTTTCTATGTAGTCTCCGGCAAACTCTTCCAAACGGAAGGGTTCTTCATTCAGATAGCTAAACTCCTTTGTTTTCATCCCATAGTAGATGAACAGCCCTACCGCGGCTGCCACACAGAGCAGCAGAAAGACCATCCCCGCTGCGGACAGGATGCCGGACAGCGCTCCCTCTCCCTCCGCGCCGATCAGCAGGCTTGGGGAAAGGATACATAAGAATACTCCAAGTCCCATCCCTCTTGCAAAACTTTTTTGAAAATCGAGGAAATCCTTTGCTTCCTCTAATCCTATTTCCCGAAATTTTTCCGGCGAATCCAGAACCTTTCCAATCTTTTCCATCCTTTTGCCTCCTCCTAACGCTTCTGCTCCCTCTCGCTTTGAGCCACGCGAGTTACCCGGAATCCTTCTCCCAGTACCTCACTGGACTCCATCACGATCATAAAGGAGTCCGGGTCGATCTCCTTAACCGCCTGTTCTACCAGGTACATTTCTTTGGTGCTGCAAGCGCACATCACCACACGCTTCTCCTCCCTGCGGTATCCGCCCTCTGCGTGGATCAGCGTAGATCCTCTGCCCGAGTACCGATCGATCCTGTTCGTCATTTCCTCTCCCTTGTCCGTCACGATCAACGCCAGCTTCCCGGCGTTCATGCCATACATGACCTTGTCGATCACAAAAGACAGGATAAAATTGATGATTAATCCATAGATCACCCCGTCCGCATCCTGAAAGATCAAGCCGCCCAAAAGGACGATCCCGCAGTCCATGGCAAAAATAATCTTTCCCAGGGACATATAGGGACGTTTCGCTTTCAGGGACATGGTGATAAAATCCGCTCCTCCCGTAGAAGAATTACGCATATAGATCATCGCATAACCGATTCCAGACAAGATACCAGTACAGATCGCTGCCAGCATGGGTTCTCCGTGATAAGCCGGAAGCAAGGGTGCCGCCACGTCCACCAACAGGGAAGAAATCACCATGCAGCGGATAGATCGGAGAAAAAAGCTTCTTCCCAGAATCTTCCAGCAAAGGATCGCCACCGGAACGTTCAGCAGCACTGTGGACACACCGATGGGCAGCCCCGTCAGACGGTAGATGATTAACGCCAATCCCGAAAAGCCTGACATAGGAAATTCAGCTGCCAATGCAAAATTATACAGCCCCAACGCGATCAGCATACTGCCGACCATCTCGAAAAAGATGTCTAACACGATTTTTTTCACGTTTTTCCTGCCTGCCATACGATTTTCCCCTTCCTGCCAACCGATTTTGAATTAGTATATCATCGCTGTTTTTTTCAGTCAAGGCTGCCAAAAAACTTTTCTTGGCCCTGTATTTGTGCTAAACTGACCTAGTACACCGTCTTGACGTAGCTCGCCGCGCATACGTTTTTGACCTGTGTACTTGAAAAAGCATTCAGAGCGCCGGATCCAGTTGTTTGACAAACGGTGCACTGGAACATGCGTAAGCCACCAAAAGGAGGATATCCGAAATGAACAAAAAAGAAATCTCCGAAATCAAGCGCCAGTTCACAGGAGAGCGCTGTGCGATTACCCGGATCACTGGCTGCTATGTGGACGGAAACAAGGAAAAAAAACTGATCTTCAAAGAAGCCTTCCTTTCCCTTCCTGAGGAAGAAATCTTCAAATATTTCGAACTTTTCAAAAAAACCCTCTCCGGCACCCTCGGAAAAAATCTCCTCAACATGGAATTTCCACTTTCCCAGGAGCTGGAGGGCGGTACCCAGGATTTTCTGCTGAAGCTGAAAGAAACCAAGCTTAAAAATGACGCCATGCTGGAACTTTTCTATGACCGTGTGATTGCTTCCTATGATTATGGAGAAAACTATCTGATCCTTTTGATTCACGGTGCCTACGACATCCCAGGCAGAGCGTCCGACAACCTGGAAATGGAAGATGCTTCCACAGATGTCTACGATTATCTGTTATGCTCTATCTGTCCTGTGAAGCTTTCCAAGGCAGGTCTCTGTTATGATGCGGAGCACAATGCCATCACAGACCGGATCCGTGACTGGATCGTGGAAATGCCCTCCTTAGGCTTTCTCTTTCCAGCCTTCAATGACCGGAATACCGATCTCCACAGCCTTCTCTACTATACCAGGAACCCGGAGCAGTTGGACGTCCACCTGATGGACGAAGTCTTAGGCTGCACCATCCCGCTCACCGCCAAGGATCAGAAAGAAACCTTCAACGCCATTGTGGAGGAGACCTTTGGCAGCGATTGCGACTTTGAGACGGTACGCAGTCTCCACGAACATCTCACCGAGATGGTCGAAGAGAAAAAGGAAGATCCTGCTCCTCTTGCCCTGGACAAGACGGAAGTGAAAAAGCTTCTCTCCCAGTGCGGCGCCGACACCGAAAAGCTCACCGAATTTGAGGAAAAATTCGACGGATCCGTTGGGGAAAAAAATGCTTTCCTGGCTTCCAATGTGACCAATCTCAGGAAATTCGAAGTCAAGACACCGGACGTAGTCATCCAAGTCAACCCGGAGCGTGCGGATCTGGTGGAGACGAGGGAAATTGACGGACGCACCTATCTCATGATCGAGGTCAATGATTCTGTAGAGGTCAACGGTATCTCCGTACATCCCCTGAAGAGATCCCGGGACTAACCCGGACAATACGGCGGCAGGGACATCTCTTTTTAGATATCCCTGCCGCCGTATTTTTCTTCCGGGAGATTCGAAGATTCCCAGGATCAGCCTTCTTCTGCCTGGTTCTCTCTTGGAAAATGGATGATCGCTTTGAACAGATCCCCGTCTGCCTCCACATGGAAGATTCCTCCCTGCAGCTCCACAAAGCTTTTTACGATCGCAAGCCCCAGACCACTGCCTTCCGTATTTCTGGATTTGTCGCCCCGAATGAATCGCTCGGTCAACTCTTCCATATCCATCGTCAGTTCGGTGGCGGATATATTTTTAATTACCAGATCCACCGCCTCTTTCGTTTCCGTCAGGTTTAAGTATGCCCTGGTTCCGGAAAGCCCATATTTAGAAATGTTGATCAGCAGATTCTCCAGGCAGCGGTACATCTTCTCGCCGTCCAGCTCCATGATCACATCCGTCTCCGGCACTGAGATCCTGCACTCGATCCCTGCCTCTGCCAATCGATCCTCCATCTCAAATACAGCCTGCTTCAAAAGCTCTGTCAGATTCAGCCGGCGAAATTCCACTTTGATATTTCCACTGGCTGCCTTGCTTACCTCAAAGAGATCCTCGATCAACTGCTTGAGCCTTGCGGATTTCCGATCCAGGATATTGATATACTCCTTGCGTTCCTCCTCGGTAATATTCTCATTCTTCAGGAGATCTACATAAGTGATGATCGCGGTCAGTGGCGTCTTGAGATCGTGAGAGACATTCGTAATCAGCTCCGTCTTTAAGTTCTGGCTCTTCATCTCCTCTTCCACCGCTTTCCGGAATCCGATCCGAACCTTGTTGAGTTCTTCCGTCAGCGGCTCAAAGATCCCTGTATCCTCTGTAATCTCCACCACGTTAAGATCTCCGTTCGCCATCCGCCTAGTGGCAGAAAGCAGAATGTTGTATTTTTTCCTGATATCGTCGGCATACCGTCTAAGGATGAAAAACAGAATGACCGTGTAGAGAATCAGTGCCATTACGCCGAAATACCAAAGAAAGCAGCACAAAAAGACAATTAGGAAATTGATTCCCAGTACCTTTAGGATCATCCGGTTGGAGCGCTCCGTCAGGTCGATATCTTCCAGCGTCACCATACAGAATCGGAAGAATCCCCTGACCTTACGCCAGATCCATCGTCCAAAACGTTTGATCCCTCTGAAGATCCAACGGAGGATCACCACACACCAGACTTTTTCTTTCACATAGCGGACAAGACCCATGGAAAAAACCTGCCGGGCAGAGAGTACGGTGACAAACCAGCAGCCATACACCACTGCAAAAATCCCAAAACTCATCAGGTAATATCCTCTTTCCCCGATGCTGCTGTACAGATAATAATCTTCAACATAGTAAAGCCCTTCTGCCACCATTGACGCGATAGCCTCCGACATGATTGCCGGAAGGAACGCCATGCAAAACACTGCCTCAAAGGGGAACTTTCCCAAAAATCCGCTTCCCACCCGAAGGCTTTTGATGCAAGGAAGGAGAAGCGCTGCCGCCGTCAGGATCGCCAGTGCCCCCAGCATCACCAGCGACAATCCTCCCTGCATAACCGTGTAATTCATTCCGTCGCTGGTTGACATCCAGTCGGGCGTTCCGCTCTTCCCCATGTAGTAGCAATGCTCATTGCTGGATACCAGATACACCGTTATGTTCTTCGGCGCCTCCATGGAAATTGCAGAAATCCCGAGATCCATCTGCCCCAAAACATAGGATTTATTCAAAGTCAGCCCTTCGAAGGCATCCTCCGTGATCCCTTCCTTGTCGACAAGTTTTTCCAGGGTCCAGTTCCCATTTTCGTCGAACTGGTATTTCATATAAAAAGCATAATCTTCCGGCTCTTTCCTGGAAATATCCTCTGTCCCGTTGCTTAAGGATTTCCCGGTCTCTTCATCCACCACCTGATAGATCGTCCCATAATTCTCCAGCATACTGGTCTGGTACATCTCTGTCCATATCTCAAAGTTATTGTCGAAATAGTCCCCGATCGTATCATAGTACTCATTGGTCATACTGCTGTAGTATTCTTCGGTCCTTCTCTGTCCTTTATAATCAGGAAAAAATAGGGAGAAGGGAGAGAGGGAAGCCTGGCTTTCCTCCTCCTTGACATTCCAGTAGAAGCCATAGGCTCCCACATAAGCCTTGTTGATGAAATCCTGCAGAAGTTCCTTTTCATATTCGTCAGAGCTGACTTCATCTGAGTTTTCCCGATAGCCCTCCCGTACCTGGTCGGCTCCCTGCTTGATACTGGGATAAAACAACATGGTTCCTGCCGCTACTGCCGCTACCAGACCTATGCAAATTAGATTTCCCAGCCACTTTTTACTGCTTTTCGATTTTGTATCCAACTCCCCATACCACCTTTATGTATTTTGGATTCTTTGGGTTGACCTCTATCTTACTCCGGATATTCCGGATGTGAACCATGATCGTCTCCGTGGCGATTGCCTTTTCATTCCAAATCCGTTCATAGATTTCTTCCGGAGAAAATACCCTTCCCGGATGCTTCATCAGAAGAGCCAGGATCTTGAATTCCAGCGGGGTGAGGGAGACCGGATTGCCATCCACCGTCACCTCTACCGCATCCTCGTTCAGCTCCAGCCCTCCGATGGTGTAGACATGTTCCTGTTCCTGCTTTGTCTCCCGCCCCGCCAAATTCAGATACCTGGAATACCGCCTGAGATGGGAGTTTACCCGCGCCATGAGTTCCATAGGAGCAAAGGGCTTTGTCACATAATCATCCGCCCCGATGTTCAAGCCCGTCACCTTGTCGATCTCCTCCGACTTCGCAGAGAGCATGATCACCGGGAAATCGTAGTGTTCCCGCAGCTTCATCGTCATGGTAATCCCATCCATCACCGGCATCATAATATCCACGATGGCAAGATGGATCTCTTCTTGCTCCAATACTTTCAACCCTTCCAGTCCGTTCTGCGCCTTGAATACCCGGTATCCCTGGTTCTTCATATAAATTCCTACGCCGTCCAGGATCTCCTTGTCATCTTCTACGATCAATATATGGTATGCTTCCATTGTTCTATTCTCCTTACAAATTGGATTCAACGATATACAGCAAACTGCCGTTTTGTTGTCGATACCTCCTCATTATAAAGACCGCGGTAAATAGATGCAAGCCTTTGACCTGTAATTTTTAAATTTCTGCTTTCTGCAAGCTTCCTGCCGTTGGCTGAAAGATCCGGCAGTTTTCCATCCAGAATTTCCTCTGCCGCCTGGGCAAGCTTGTCAAATCCCTTCCGTCTGTACGCCTCCTTCCCATCATGGATCCAGCCATCGTAAACCGGAATATCCCTTAAAAGCACTGGAATTTCCATTGCCAACGCCTCCAGCACAACAATTCCTTCCGTCTCTTCTTTTGACAAAAATAGAAACAAATCCGCTCCCCCATAGACGTCCAAAAGTTCCTCACGACCCACATACCCTGGGAAGGAGACATTCTTCGGCGCCTCCCGGATCGCCCGTTTGATTTCCTTTGGAATCAGGAGTGGATTGGCAGCTCCAAACCAAAAGAATCGGTATTCCGGAAAGCGAAGCGCCATCTGAATGAAATCCAAAATCCCCTTCCGCTCGATGGGAAGCCCTACGCTCACCACTGCCTTTTCCCCTTCTTTCAGACCGTAACGCCTGCGGAAACGCTCCCGCTGTCCCGGCTGCTTTCGAAATGCATCGGTGTCGATCCCGTTGCTGATGGGGAGGATGGGAGCTTTCAGCCCATAGCTTTTCAAAATCCGCCTGGAATATTCCGTAGGGGTCAGCACCAGATCCGCCGTGTCGTAACACTTTATGATCCATTTCTTGAACAGGGGAGCCATCGCATTGGAGCCCACAAAGGAATTTCGGAAATCTTCCATGGTGGAATGGCCATGGCAGATAACCTTTTTCCCTTCCCTTTTTGCCCGTTTTGCCATCAGGTAGGAGGTGGGAAATACCGTGTTGATGTGAACCACATCGTAATCTTCGTTTGGATTCTCGGTAAAGACGACACCGTTTTGTTTCAGCGCCTCCTCCTGATGGCTCCGCGCCATCCCCACTCCGCTTTTGGATACCAGTTTTTTGCTTCCTGCATATAATAATACGTTCATTTTTCCCTTCTCCT
Source organism: Candidatus Limivivens merdigallinarum (assembly GCA_018713105.1). GTDB lineage: Bacteria > Bacillota > Clostridia > Lachnospirales > Lachnospiraceae > Limivivens > Limivivens merdigallinarum. The sequence continues at coordinate 11,857 of DVFT01000092.1, forward strand.
ATTTGAACAGACAGAGCATCGCCGTATAAAGTCCCATGCTGTAAAGCGCAATGGACGCCGGCTTGCCCAGCAAGATAATGGCTGTGAATTTTTTCAGGCTCATACGGGTGAGACCTGCCAGATAACAGAGGAAATCATCCGGCGCCACCGGGAAAAAGATCGCCGCCGCAAAGCAGATATCGAATTTTTTCCCTTTCTCCAGCCACCCAATGTACTTATTATAAAGTTTCTCACTGGCGATGGACTTCACCAGCGGCTGACCGTAGCGTTTTGCCAAAAGAAAGGCTGCAATGGAACCTATGCAGATTCCGATATAATTCAAGGCAAAGCCTCCTACCGGTCCCCAAATCAAAACGCCCACCAGGCAGCCGATTGCTCCCGGCATGATAGGAAGCACTACTTGGATTGCCTGAATTGCCACGAATAAAAGGGGCGCCCAAAATCCCAGGGGTTTCAAAAATTCCGCCATCGCCTCCTGAGATCTGAAGATTCCGGTGGCGATCCCATATGCTACAAAAAGCCCGGTCAGAAGAAGCCCTGCTCCTGTTGCCACATTTAGCCAGAACCCGGTGCGGTTTGCTTTGATTGCTGTATCCATAAATAAATCCTCCTTAACATCCTATCTTACTTTCTCAGCGCTGCCAGGCCTTTTCTCCACTGCAGTACTGTTTTTTTCTCCAAAACTTCTTCTTTTGCTCCCCTCAAAGAGCGATAGATGGCTTCCATGGAGCGTCCGAATTCGTCTGTGGAAAACCGGTACACGGACTGCCTGGCGTTGATGCTACACATTTCATATTCCCATCCTGTGATCTTCTGGCGATGTACCAGGCTCTCTGGAAACAGAATTTCCAGTGCGTCGAAGAACTCCTCAGCTGTTTCATACTGCCAACCGTTCTTTCCGTTCGAGATTACGCCTTGCAGGCAGTCATCCTTGCGGCAGATTGCCGGAAGGCCGCTTGAGAGCGCCTCCACATAGGTCAGCCCTTGGGTCTCGCTGGTGGATGCACTGACAAAGGCATCCCCCATTTGGTAATAAAACGGCACTTCCTTTGGATCCACCATACCTGTGAATGTAACACGGCGGGAAAGTCCCAGTTCCCTGCATCTTGTCTCCAATTCTGCTCTGTGGGGACCGTCTCCCACCACCAGCCAATGATAACGGCTTCCCCTCTTTGTTGCAAGGAAGTTCAGGATTTCATCCAGATTCTTTTCCTTTGCTACCCTGCCCACCGTAACCAGGATGGGAGCGCTGGTCAGCCTTCTCCAGCCTTCCCGTTCCCTCTCTCTCCGCGCCTCCTCATAAGGCGTCAGGTCAATTCCCGTGGGAACGGTGTATACCGGCACCTCCACGCCATAGCTGTAAAGGAGCCTTGCCACTTTGTCAGTGGGTGCGATCACTCCGTCTGCTTTTTTTAACAGATGACGGGTCAAAAAAGCAACCGCTTTTTTCCCCAGCTTTTCACTGGGTGAAAAATAATGGGTATAATCTTCATAGACCGTGTGATAGGTATGGAGCAGCGGAGCCTTTGCCTGCTTGGCAATACATCTGGCATAAAAATAGCTGGTAAACTCGCACTGTGAATGAACCACGTCTGGTTTCCATTCCACCAGCTCCTTAACAAACCTGTGGCAGGGGCTCACTGCTGCCCTGGCACCCGGATAAACCTTTCCGGCATCCAGAGAACGGATGTAATAGACATTGCCCTCCCGGTAGGAGGCTCCCCTCTGTGAGAGAGTCAGGATCCTCACCTCATGCCCTCGTTCGGTCAGCGCCTTTGTCAGGTTTTTGATGGATGTCACCACTCCGTTCACGTTGCTTGTATATACATCTGTTGTAATCAGGATTTTCATGACTGATCTCCTTTCTCTCTTTTCTTGCAACAAGCATACCAGAAAAAAAGAAAATCTGTCCTGTAAGTCATTGGAAAATTCAGCAAAGAATTTCGAAAGATTTCCGAAAGGCAGGGTTCCAGTACAAAAAAAGACCAAGGAATTGTCTGTTCCCTGGTCCTTTAATGCTGTTATTTTTTTACCCGGATGCTTGCCGGCTTGGAATAGCTGCTGTTTATTTTGGATTTTTTGACTGTTTTGTAAGCTACTACCTTATAATAATACCTTTTTTTATTCTTCAAACCGGAGACCCGATCTGTAAAGAACCGTGCCGAAGCTCTGTTAAGTGTCCTGACCAAACGATACCCACTGTTCTTTTTCACAGAGCGGTATATCTTATAGCCGCTGGCTCCTTTGACCTTCTTCCAGCTCACCCGGATCTTGGAGCCTGTCTGTTTGACGGTGATCTTCGGAGCTGAGGGGCGCACCGTTATTTTGCAGGTCGCCCGTTTTCCGGTATCTTTGGTTTTGACCGTGATCGTAGCCTGTCCGATTCCCTTTGCCTTGACGACTCCTCTCGCGGAAACCGTCGCTACCTTCTTGTTGCTGGATATCCAGGTCACTTTCTTGTTGTCCGCGTTGGACGGAGTCAGGGAGGCTTTCAGTGTACAGCTCTTCCCCAGATCCAGTGTCTTTTTCGATACGTTGAGCTTCACTCTGGTTGTCTGGATGGATTGGGATCCGGATGGCGTCTGGGGTGACGGATCCTCCTTGGAAGCGCTTCCGCTGCCGTCATCGCCGCTGCTGTATGCGGCGGTAAAGGAATATACACCTCCTACCGTGGTAATGCCTTGTGTGCTCCTGAAGACCGTATTTTTAAATCTGAGGTAGTAAACGCCCTTTTCCAGCGGGATCCGAAAGGTGCCCTGTTTGGTCCCATCCCCTGATTCTGACCAGTCGTCATGGTTGGTAAACCAGAAATACGGATTGGTGGGGTCGGATTCCTTTGCCAGGATGATCTGGGAGGAACCGTTGTCCGCATAGCTGGACGCTTCCACCGTCACGGTGCCGTCTGAGGGAACGACCAATTTGTAATAATCATCCATACCATAGTTGGAACTTGAGGCCGGGCTCAGGGACGATACTGCGGAATAGGCGGTTCCGAAGACGATCTGAGGAGCCTTCGTCCAGTCATATTTCGGTTCCGGGCGGGTGACCAGTTTTGGCGTAAATTGGGTCTGTACCGTGTAATCCCAGGATCCTTGGGCGGAACTGGAATAGCCGAACAACAGATAGTAGGTTCCCTTTGGCAGATAGAGGGTACATGATTTCTCCGTGGTATTGATGCCGATATTGATCTTAAGGAGCGTCTTCTGATCGCTGTTGTACAAGGTGACCGGCAGACTGGGATCGGCAGCAGTGCGGGTTACCTTCAAAGACAGCGCTCCTGCCATATCCAGGTCAAACACATAGTAGTCGTGATTATTGCTCATCGTCCCGGTAAAAGTCCCTGACGCGGGAACGTGATTCGCATCCGCGAAGTTGTTGTTTGGCTCCGATTCCGCCTGGGCTATGAGGGCGAAATTCAAACAGAGGAACATAAACATGCAGATAAAAATTCCCTTTTTCGTATTCATATTTTTTCTCTCCTTCCTTAAAATCCAGAGACGGCAGCCCTTTTTGCTACCGCTCTCTTTGCCGGCGGTAATAGAAAACCGCCAGCTGTGTGCGGTCCCGGAGATTCAGTTTCTCCAGAATAATGCTGAGGTAATTGCGGACCGTGCCTTCTCCCAGGCAGAGATGCCGGGCGATCTCCCGGTTGTTGAGCCCTTCCGCCACCAGGGAGACGATCTCAAACTCCTTGTCCGTAAGCCCCCAGCCTTCTGCCAGGGATGAATCGGCTGTCTCCGTATTTCCTGGAGGCAGGAATGACCGCTCTTCCCTTTGTGCTCCATCTCTGTGGCTGTCTGCTCCCTGCGATGACAGCAGGGAAGGAAGCCGATGGACGATCTCACTGCCAAAGACACTCTGACCGGACATCACCGCCTGAAGCGCGGGCGGGATCGAGTCGATCTCCTGCTTGATGAGGTATCCTCTGGCTCCCATCTTCAGGGCTTCTATAATATACTCGCTGTCCGAAAAGGTGGTGAGATAGAGGATCTTTGCCTCGGGATCCTCCTTCAGGATTTCCCTGCCCGCCCACAGCCCTCCTTTTCCTTCCATCTGGATGTCCATCAGGAGAATATCAGAGCGGTACTCTCTGTAAAGAGTGACGGCTTCCTCCCCGCTTTTTCCAATCCCTTCCACCTCAATTCCTTCCTCCGCAGACAAAATGGTCTTCAGCGACAGGCTGACGAAGGGATCATCGTCAATAATCAGCAGTCTCATGGATCTTCTCTCCTTTCGGTATGGATACAGACAGGCGAAAGCCCTGTCTTTGGTCTATGTGGAAGATCCCGCCCAGCTTTTCCACCCGCTCCTGGATATTCAAAAGCCCGATCCCACTGCCGTCATCCCTAGGCTTTTTCGTCCCGTTATCCTCAAGGATGAGCTGATAGAGCGCCGGGTGCTCCAGCAGTACGACCGACGCCTCCGTGGCATTGCTGTGCCGTGCAATGTTGGATAAGCCCTCCTTGATGATCGCCAAAAAGCAGTATTTCACATCCTGGGGGAAGGCTTCCCCGTCGCAGCGGAATCTCACCGGGCAGAAGCTGAAATCCGCGATCAGCTCCGACACCTTCAGATTCAGGTCAAAGGCTTCCTCCTTCAGGTCATGGACGCTGGTCCTGATATTATCCATGGCATCTTTCAGCGTACCGCTCAATTCTGCCAGAGGCTTTGCGAGCTTCTCATCCTGTCTGCACACCACCTTGAGGGCGCTCACCTGCAGGATGGATCGGGTCAGCAGATGCCCTACATTGTCATGGATTTCCCTGGCAATCCGGTTCCTTTCCTCCAGCGTGGCAAGGCGCACTTCATAATCCTGCTTTTCCAGAAGCTCCCGGTTCTTCCTTTTCAAGGCGCTGGCTTCCTCCCTGGTGGAATCCTGGATCCTGCCGTAATCCCTGCTCATCCTCCGATAGCGTTCCTGTTCCGTCCCCATCTCCCATGCCAACAGGCCGAGAACGGAAAGGGACAGAAGCTCCCTCAGGCTTAAAGAGTGAAACCTGCCGAGAATCGGCAGCAGAAAGACCAGCCCAAACCTGCCCTCTTTTTTCTGGGCACAGCTATAGAGGAACACCGGAAGAAAGGATAGAAACGGCTCCCCCAAAGCGCAGACTCCCACACAGCACAGATACAGAGCCGTCAAAGCCTTCCCCGTAAGCAGCACTGTCAGGCTGTCCAGCGCCGCAGCCGCAAGGAAACCGGCTGCTGCCATTTCATTCTGCCCCTGGGAAGTCAGAAGAATGCAGAAGAGATAGAGGCTTGCCCGTCCCAGCCATTCTTTCATACGTGTCGTCTCCCTTACTCCTTGATTTCTTTATTATACTAGAAATTCTTCCTGAAAAAAAGTGATAATTGTCATTCCCGAAATATGACATTTCTCACTATGCTTTCCCTTCTGTCTTTTCTATAATAAAGACAGCTGATAAAAGGAGGATCTATCTATGATCATTGAGATATCCAATCTGGTAAAACGATACGGCGCCCTGGTCGCCCTGGACCATTTCAACCTGAAGATCCAGGAGGGTGAGATCTTCGGTCTCTTAGGACCCAATGGCAGCGGCAAGACCACTGCCATCAACTGCATTCTCTCCCTGCTCTCCTACGAAAAAGGGGAAATCCGCCTCTTCGGAGAACCTATGTCCCCGGATAACTACCGCGTCAAGGAGCAGATCGGCGTAGTCATGCAGGAGGTGGGGGTTTTCAACGAACTGACCGTCCAGGAAAACATCGACTATTTCTGCAGCCTGTACATTCCGGATAAACAGAAACGCCTCTCCCTGGTGGAAGAAGCCTGTGTGTTTGCCGGGCTGACGGATTACCGGAAGTTCCGCCCCAAGCAGCTGAGCGGCGGTCTGCTCCGAAGGCTGAACATTGCCTGCGGGATCGCCCACAAGCCCAAACTGATCTTTCTGGATGAGCCCACCGTTGCCGTGGATCCCCAGAGCCGAAGCAGCATCCTTCAGGGGATCCGCCAGCTGAACCGGGAAGGAGCCACCATCGTCTACACCTCCCACTATATGGAAGAGGTGGAAGAGCTCTGCACCCGGATCATGATCATGGACAAGGGGCGCAGCGTGGCGCTGGGTACCAAGGAGGAATTAAAGGCAATGATCCGCACCGGCGAGCAGATCACGGCGGAGGTGTACCACCTGTCCAAGGAGCAGCTCTCCCATATCGAAAAGCTGCCCGGGGTTTTGACCCTCTCTTACCGGGAACCCCTGCTGACCCTTCAATGCGGCGCCGGCTCCCACGTCCTTCTGGGTCTTCTGGATTATCTCCGGAAGGAAAAACTGCCCTTTGACCGTGTTTTCTCGGAACCGCCCACACTCAACGATGTCTTTCTCGCCATCACCGGGAAAGACCTTCGGGACTAGGAGGTCGATCATGTTTCTTCACACAATCAGCATACGGCTTCGGATCCTGGTGAGAAACCGTTTTTACCTGCTCTGGCTTTTCTGGTTTCCCCTGGCTCTGTCCACCTTTTTCTACCTTACCTTTACGAACCTGGATTCCATCTTTCAGTTTGCCCCCATCCCGACGGCGGTGGTGGAGGATGACGCCCTAAAAGCAGATGCTTCTTTTGCCAATGCCTTGAACGCTTTGGACGGGAAGTTTCTGGACATCACCTACTGCCAGGACACCGAAGAGGCAATGGAACTTCTGAAAACTCAGGAGGTCTCCGGAATCTTCTCCGTATCCGACAACGCTCCCCTCCTCACAGTAGGGCAGGATTCCTCGGAAGCTGCTTCCCTCCTCAAACATTTTCTGGATGAATACCTGGCAGGCAGCGTGGATTCCTCCGACTTCACGGAAGAGATCAGCCTAAGCCAAAATCCTCCATCCTCCAGTCTGAATTACTACTATTCTCTGCTGGCTCTGGTCTGCCTGTACGGCTGCTTCTCCGGTTTTGAGACCGTCATCGGGATGCAGGGAAATCTGTCCTATGTGGGGGCAAGGCGCTGTGCGGCTCCTGCAAGGCGGCTGGTCTCCTTTTTGGCAGAGCTTACGGCAGCCCTGATTCTGAATACCGCCTGCCTGATCGTTTCCATGGCTTATATGAGCGTCTGCCTGAAGGTTCCGTTCGGCTCCCATGTCCCTGCCCTGATCCTCACCGGCGTGTTCGGGAGCATCACCGGAATCTCCTTTGGCGCCTTCATCGCCTCCCTGGGGCAGTTCCGCACCTCCATCAAGGAGGCGCTGATGATGTGTTCCTGCATGCTCTGCTCCATCCTGGGCGGTCTGGTGGTGGAGGATCTGGGGTATCTGATTTCCCGGCGGCTCCCGCTTTTGTCCTATTTAAATCCGGCAGCCAGGATCTCGGATTCCTTTTACAGCCTGTACTGCTACGGAGTGACTGGCAGGCTATCCGTCAACCTTTTGATCCTTACAGGGCTTTCACTCCTCTTCCTTGCCATCACATTCCGCAATATCAGGAGGGTGCAATATGAACATCTTTAAAACCTGCTTTCTCATCACCCGACGGCTGGCATTCAGCCTGGTGCTGTATTTCTTCATCTTTGCCGTCATGGCTGTGATCACCACCATGGCAAATGGGGACACCGTCCCCACAGATTTTGCCGCCTGCCGCCCGGAAGTCACGGTTCTGGCGCCGGATTCCAGTGATCCGCTCACGGAAGGGTTTCTGACCTTTCTGTCCGGGAACTGTACCCTGGTTTCCCTGCCTGACGATGAAACGGAGACGCTGCAGGATGCCATTTTTTTCCATGAAACCGACCTGATCGTTTTCATCCCGGAGGGCTTTTCCCGCTCTCCTTCCTCGGAGAAGCTTCAGACTGCCTCCTATCCCGGTTCCTTTGAGAGCTATTATGGGAAGATCCTGATCAACCGCTACTGGAACACGGTAACCCGGCTTTTGTCCCAGTTTCCCGAGGCTTCCCAGGAAGAGATCCGGGAGATGGCGCTTTCCTCCCTTTCCGTCTCCGCGAAAGTGGTTACCGAACGCTTTGACGCGCCTTCCCCCCTGCCTTCCGTATACCGGAGCTTCGGCTATATCCTCGCCTACATCCTGATGGCACACCTTTTGATGTGCATCAGCAACGTCCTCCTGTGCTTCCAGGCTCCGGCAGTCACCATGCGTACACTGGCGTCCCCCACAAAGCCCTGGAAGCGGCGGCTGCCGCTCATCCTGTACAGCCTTGCCCTGGCAGTGGTCTCCTGGATCTTTTTCTCCGTGCTCGGTCTGGTCATCTACCGCCCCCTCGCAGAGGGAGGGGATTTCAGGCTGGTGCTGATTGGCTTGTTGAATATCCTGGTCTTTGCCCTGGTGGCGGCAAGCCTTGCCCTTTTGGTCTCTGTCCTGATCAAGACCTCCGTCTCCCAGGAAATCGCCTGCAACCTGATTTCCTTAGGGTTCTGCTTTCTGGGCGGGGTCTTCGTCCCCCAATCCATGCTGAGCGAAAGCCTTCTCTTCTTTTCCAGGTTCACGCCCACTTACTGGTATGTGCGGGTGTGGGATGAGATCTTCGCCATACCGGATTTCTCCGCCTCCGCCCTCTCCCCTATCCTGTCCCACCTTCTCCTGGAGCTGGGATTTGCGGCAGTCCTCTTTCTTATGTCTCTGGCAGCGGAAAAGATCAAGAGCCGCCGGAGGGAAGCCTTCGGAGAATCCGTGACCACCTATCTTCCGTAGACGCCCTTCTCCTCCTGTGCTAAAATACTCTTAAGAACTGTCAGGAGGAGAACGTTATGGAACATACGGAAAAAATACAACTGTTTGAAAAGACGCCCATCCCAAGGGCAGTGGCAAAGCTTGCCGTCCCCACGGTCCTAAGCTCTCTGGTCACGGTCCTCTATAATCTTGCCGATACTTATTTTGTGGGGATGCTGGGCGACCCCATCCAGAATGCCGGCGTCACCCTAGCTTCCCCGGTCATGCTGGCATTCACGGCTGTAACCAACCTGTTCGGCGTGGGAAGCTCCAGTATGATGAGCCGCGCATTGGGCAAGCGGGATTACGAGACGGTACGAAAAAGCTCCGCCGTGGGCTTTTACTGCGCCCTGATTCTGGGACTCCTCTTTTCCCTTGGCTGCACGGTATTCAACCAGCCGCTTCTTCATCTTTTGGGCGCGGAGGGAGAGACCATCCTTCCCACACGCTCCTACATGATGTGGACCGTGACCTTCGGTGCCGCGCCGGCGATCCTCAATGTGGTTCTCGCCTATCTGGTCCGTTCTGAGGGCGCCGCCCTCCACGCCAGCATCGGAACCATGAGCGGCTGCCTGTTAAACATCCTTCTGGATCCCATCTTTATCCTCCCCTGGGGGCTTCATATGGGAGCAGCAGGCGCAGGGCTTGCCACCTTTCTCTCCAACTGTGTTGCCTGCCTTTATTTCTTCGTCCTTCTGTATGGAAAACGCGGGAATACCTATGTCTCCATCCATCCGAAGAACTTTACGCTGAAAAGGGACATCCTCTCCGGCATCTGCACGGTGGGCGTCCCTGCTGCCGTACAGAATCTTCTGAATGTGACCGGGATGACGATCCTCAACAACTTTACTTCTTCCTACGGCGCGGACGCCGTCGCCGCCATGGGGATCACCCAAAAGATCAATATGGTTCCCATGTACGTCTCCATGGGGCTTTCCCAGGGGATCATGCCGCTGGTCAGCTACAACTATTCCAGCGGAAACATCAAAAGGATGAAACGGACCATCCTCTTTGCCGCCAAGGCAGCGATCTCCTTTATGGTGGTCATGGTGGCGGTCTACTGCCTGGGCGCCGGATCCCTGACCCGGATGTTCATGGACAACGAGACGGTCATCGCCTACGGCAGCCGCTTCCTTCGCGGCTTCTGCCTGGGGCTCCCGTTCCTCTGCATGGATTTCCTCGCCGTGGGCGTCTTCCAGGCGGTGGGGATGGGAAAGGAAGCGTTCCTGTTCGCCATTCTCCGAAAGATCGTCCTGGAGATTCCTGCCCTCTATGTACTTAATCTCCTGTTCCCACTGTATGGTCTCGCCTATGCGCAGCTGACGGCTGAGATCGTCCTTTCCATCGCTGCCGTGCTGGTACTCCGGCGGATGTTTCGGCGGCTTTCCAGGGAACCGATCTCAAAACGGCAGCTTTAAAGCTGCCGCTCTTTCATAATCTTTCTCACATATTCCAAATCCTTCTCCGTATCCACGGACAGGGTCCGAATCCCATCCACGGGAATCAGCTGAAGTTCCTTTCCGTAATCCAGGAACCGCAGCGTATCGATCCCTTCAATGAGTTCCAGCCTTCCTGGGCTGCTGGAAGCATAGAAGTCCAGCATTTTCTTATTGTACCCGATGATTCCTACATGCTTGTAGTAGCAGAAATCCAGGGACTTTACCGGCAAAGGAATGGGCGTCCTGGAAAGGTAGAGCGCCTGGAAGCTCTCGTTAAACACCACCTTGATGTTGGAGCTGTCCAATACCTCCGCCGGGTCGTGGATGGGAGTGATGATGTTGGTGCCGAATTCCCGATCCTGGGGCACCTTCTCAGGGATCGCCCTTTTGATGGCTCCGGCGTCGATGAGAGGCTCGTCCCCGTTGATCTGGACATAGAAATCCGCCTTGATCCTGCAGGAGACCTCCCAGAGCCTGTGCGCCGCAGCCCGGTGGGTGGACGCCGTCATGACGGCTGGAATGCCGAGGCGTTCGCAGGCATCCGAAATGCGCTCATCGTCTGTCGCCACATAGACTTCTTCCAGCTCCGGTATGATCCTGGCGCGCTGATAAACCCACCAGACCATGGGTTTTCCGCAGATCGTAAGGAGCGGCTTGCCCGGAAGCCTGGAGGAGCCAAAGCGTGCCGGAATGATTCCAATTGTCTTCATCGCTCCTCCTCTTTCCGGATATATTCCAGCAGCCTTTGCTCCGTCGCTTCCAGAATCCCTTCCAGCATCCGGATTCGGATCTCGTCGTCCCCCATCCGCTCGATGGAAATCTCTGACCCCGTGCGGGGCAATGTTTTCTGATATTCAAACTCTGCTGCCATCTTCCTCATCCTTTCTTCCCTGGAATAAAAATACAAAATGTCTTCCTCTTCCGTATCCCGGTAGTCGGCGCAGAGACTGATCCAATCGGAAGCTGCCTTCCTTTTCGCCACCTTCACCGGGATCAGGTCAAAAAACCGTTCCTTGGCGCGCCCGATTCCATCCTTCAGATCATACATCTGGAAGCGCCGGTTGGAATTGAGGAAGAGAATCCCCCGTACCTTGCCCTGATCTGCCATCCAGAAGGGTGCTTCTTTCTGAGACCAGTCATCCCAAAAGAGCACAGACCCTTCCAGTTTTGCATCGTCTTTCGGATCTTCCCCAACATCCAGGATCTCCATCTCTCCTTTACAGCGCTTCGCGAAATTGCGAAGCTGGACCTCATTGCATCCTGCCTGGGCAATCTTCGTAACCTGAAGCCCCTCCATGACCGCCACCCCCAGCGCATACCGGTGGTTCGCGTGAAAGCTCTTCTCATACAGGGCGTTAAAGCACAGAGCCTCCTGAAAGTCCCCTCGGATCTGGTTGACGCCTGTGGAGCTGATGGTGGCAACGGTTTGGGGAAGCCGTTCAAAGGCAAGGGGCAAAAGCTCCGACGGGAAGGGTTCCCGAAGAACTGCAGCCTTTGAGAAGAGCCGATGATAGTAGAGAATATCGTCCGGATGGGGTTTTATGAGCACCTGCTCCTCCTCCAGAAAATAGTCAAACAGATTCTGGTAGATCAACACCTGCTCGTCAAAGGAGAGCTGCCCCAGATTGGCAAACTGCTGGGTCAGAAGAAGGACGCTTCTGCTTAGGGTTCCCAGGGACGGCACATGGAACAGGGAACGGAGCTTCTCCTTCTCCCCGCTTTCCAGCCTCCCAAGGTATTCCTTGATGGAGAAATCCACCGCCTTTTCATCCTGAAAGCCCTCCCTCTGGGCTGCGAAATCCGCATATTTTCTGGTGATCAAAGGCTGGCTGTGGTCGTAGAGCCCGTATTTTTCCAGGATCCTGGACCGCCCCGGCGCACTCTTTTGATGGATCTCTGCCAAAACCTCCGGGCGGCTGAGCGCCCCGCTTCCGTCCTCGAACATCTCAAAAGGAATCTGCTTCCGGATCAGATAGACCTGCAGATAGGTGTGGATCCCCGCGACCAGAATCCGCTCAAACTCCGAAAGCTGGTAGGGAAGGGTTTTGGAAAGTTCCTCTTCCACGTCCTTTACAATCTGTTCCTCACCGCCCTGGTAACCGCCGTAGCGGAACAGAAAGATCTCGTCAAAAAACCCCAGCTCCCGGATCCGTCCATAATCCGGCATCCGTTCTTTGATATAAGTTCCCAGCAGAAGTACCGCCTTCTCTTCAGGATAAAAAAATCGGCGGTGCAGGATGCACTCCAAAATCTGATAGGACGACAGCGCCTGATATAAAATCATGTGGTTTCCTCCCATATCTTTGCTTTTCTCATGACCTCCTCCACAGTCTCCATCTCTGCCTTATCCTGGGTGGCGAAGAGATCCCTGCCAAACCGGTAGTCCCCGAAATATTTCCGGATCCAGGACAGGTTGCTGGAGAAATACTGGAAGGGCATGTAGGCGTCATGCCCCGATACGTCCAGCATGTAGTCGAAGTCCCGAAAGCGTCTCTGGTATTCGCTGACAAAATCCAGGGCTCCCCGGTGGATCTCCCGATTGTGGGCATAATTTTCCACCTCGGGAATATCGTAGAGAAACTTTCCCCCTTCCCCGAAGCCTAAGAAAGTGGGGGTGCAGGATTGGGTGAGAATCTCGAAGAAAAAAGAATTGAGCTTTCCGTTTCCTGCCTGATGGCTGTCGTGGAGCCCTTTGTTCTCCAAGGGGGAAAAGAGATAGGTCGCTGTCTCCCTCTTCTGGATCATCGCCGCCATGTAGGTGTCGTTAACATTCCTGGCTGCCGCCAGCAGGCAGTGGATGCAACAGTCCAGCCCATAGACCTGCTCCGCCAGATATTTCACCTGGAGGACGTTGTTCCCCGACCACCCCACATCCACCACGGCGGCGCGTCGGCAGTCCCCGATCTTCCGCGTCAGATACTGACGGATCGCCTCCTGATCCTGGCGGTAACATTCCTGAAGCTCTTCCCAGTGATCCAGGAGGAGGCTCCTTGCCGCCTGCTCGTTTTCCGGGGTCAGGTACTCCTCCTCATGGAGACGGTAGTCGGGAAAATACCCTTTCAGTTTTCCGATGCCCACCTTGTCAAACAGCCTGCCCAGGCGGGATTTGTACAGGGCGTTGGCTTTGTGGTGGAGGATCTGCAACAGGTACGGGTGACGGTTCTTCCCCACAATGGTCTTGACCACCGGGATCCTGGACCAGAGCACATACTCCGTCTCCATCTCAGGATGCATCGCCTGAAATACCTTCTGATAGAGATCCCCTTCCCTCGCCAGAAACAGGATTTTGGTGATGCCTTTTTCTTTTGCGTAGCGGTAGATCCACTGGCAGAATCCCATCACATAGAGCCCGGTATAGACGTATCCCACCTCATAATAGGGGCTGTAGCGTTCCATACCGCTGTGAAGATGGGCATTGACGATTCCCCGGTAGGCGCTTCCCACCAGATAGGACATGTTTTTGCAGCGGAATTCCCTCCCCGCTTCGTTGACATTCTGGTAGTGACGGGCAGCGATCCCTTTTTCGGATGCCGCCTCCACGTCCGCCGTCTGGTTGTCTCCAATGTGCACCACCAGGGCTGGATCTGCCGGAGCGCGGTTTCCCTCCGGATCCGTCGCCCCATGGCTTAGGAGGATCTCATACAGCCCTCCGCTTCTCTTGGAGCAGTGGTAATCGCAGGAGACGATCACCTCGTCAAAGCCCTCATAGCCGCAGTGTTCCAGAAGCTCCCGCATCCATTCCCCCGGAAGATACATATCCGAGAGCGCCACCATCCGCTTCCCCTGCTCTTTTAAGATACGAAAGACGGTAAGCATGTAGGGGTTGGCATAGCAGAGCGACTTCTCAATCTCAAATTCCAGGCGGGCTGCCGCAGCTTCCTCCATCCCGGTCTCCTCCGCCACATACCGGTAGATCTCAAAGATCGTGACCTCCCGGCTTCCCTTGACTGCCTGGCTTACCTTCCTTGCCTTCTCCTCCGCCCCTTTCCGGATCTCGCAGAAATCCATGATGTTCAGCCGCTCTCCCACCAGGATGAAGAGATCTGAGGGCTTTGCGAAGGGGCGGAACAGCAGGGTATCGAAGATATCGAAGGAAACCGTCTCATAGGGCATGAGGCTTTTGGCAAAATTCATGGCGCTCATCCGTTTCGCCGCCTGGGATTCCGCTCCTTTCTCATAGAGCCGTCCGCCGTTTTCCCCGTAGCGGCTTCTCGGCATCCTCACTGCCAGCGGTTTTGCCAGATCCCGGTAGCGGTTCCCGTCTTTTGTGTATTTCAGCTTGTAGAGATATTCCGTATCCCCCTCCGCCGATGGATCCCGGAAGGAGGCGCCTTCCGTCCTTGCCAGAAAGCGGAACTCCCCGCCTCGTCTGGCGCGGTACAGATTGTAGTGAATCGCCCCCGGTACGAGGTTCCAGGACAGGGAAATTCCTCCCTCTGCGGTCGGTTCTGCCCTAAGCCCTCCGTTGGGTTCTCTCTGCCCCCGACATGCAGCGCTGGGAGCGGTCTCTTCCCTTTGCCGCCCATTCCCGGAGAACAGCCCGCCGGGCAGCTCCTGTTTAAGATGGGTCAGCTTCGTCATCCAGTAGAGTTCCTGATTTTCCACCGTGGAGACGGACAGCACCTTAGAAAACTCATTGTAATGCGTTCCGTCCATGGAAACCTTGTATTTGTAGAAATAAAGGCGGTTGGGAGACAGCCGCTCCGTCTCATAGATCCTGTTTTTCTTCTTTGTCAGGAAGCGGTAGTGGACTCCATCCTCGGAGACATACAGGTTGTAGCAGACGGCGCCCAGGATCCTTTCCATCTGAAGACGTGCCTTCCCTTTTTTCTGCCTTAGCAGAAACAGCTGAAGCCTTCCGCCCCTGCTTTTTCGGTACTTCCATTTCAGCCAGAAAAGGACTGCCCAATGCTTCAGACGCCTCTTCCCGTGTTCCTCCAGGTGACCGAGGACATAGCGCTCATATTCCTTTCTCACCAGCTCGTTTTTTCGGACGACGCGCTGGTACAGGCGTTCTTTCAGCTCTCCCATCGCCTCACCCCCACAATTCTTCCATACAGGATTGCAGCACGTTCCGTTCCTTAAGAATCATTTCCACAAATTCCCGGACCGCGCCCTCTCCGCCCCGCGCCTCCAACACATATTGGCAGTGGTTTCGGACTGTCTTTGCCGCATCCCTGGGGCAGACGGCAGTTCCCACAAGCTTCATAGAGGCAAGGTCGTTGAGATCGTCTCCCAGATAAGCAGCTTCCTCCTTCTGGATCCCCTGCCGTTCAAAAAACTCCAAAAGAAAGCGTTTCTTGTCCCGGACATTCTGGAAGACATACCGAATGCCCAGTTCCTTTGCCCTGTGCCGGACGCAGCCGCTCTCCCTGCCGGTCAGAATGACAGGCTCGATCCCTGCCTGCCGCGCCAGAAGGATTCCTGCCCCGTCCTTGATGTTGAATTTCTTGGTCTCCATTCCGTGGTCATTCAGATAGACGCCTCCATCCGTCATCGTCCCGTCCACATCCAGGATCAGCCATCGGATACTTTTCAGCTTCTCTTCCATTCCTTTCCCTCCTCATTCCAGACGCAAGCCTGCTGCCTCACTGTTCCTGTCATACCTGGACGGCGTCAGGAAACGGACACTCATAACATTCCCAAGCTTTTCGATGCAGCCCGCGATCCGGTCGTTATCCTCCGCCCTGGCTCCCGGGAAGGCTCCGAAATACCCGTCCATATAGTTCTGCCCATCCTTCCGGAAACCGTCAAAGCCTGCCAGCGCCGCCTCCCTGACCTTGCAGATCCCCATGAGCCGAAGGAGCAGGATTCCTGAATTTTCACACTGCTC
This sequence comes from Candidatus Limivivens merdigallinarum, assembly GCA_018713105.1. Classification (GTDB taxonomy): domain Bacteria; phylum Bacillota; class Clostridia; order Lachnospirales; family Lachnospiraceae; genus Limivivens; species Limivivens merdigallinarum. Next base: position 27,794 of record DVFT01000092.1, read on the forward strand.
CCCTCCGGTTCCCACAAGCCGTTCATAATTGATGACGTAATCTGCCGTCTCCCCATGTCCCTCCAGGTTGGAGGTGAGGATTAGGCGGCTTTCTTTGGGGCGGAACGCCCGGTATTCCTCCAGCCGTCTGGCGTTGCTGAAGAAGGCAGCACCTCCCTGCTGCCCATCCCAGTAGAAATTGGTGGTGACAAGGACTGCCTCTTCTTCCTTCAGATAGTCCAGGATGCGTTTTTTCGTCTCCGGGCGCTCCAGGCTTTTTCCCGGAGCCAGAAGCAGTACCTTCCTCCCGCCGAACCATCCCTTCAGCCGGTTCAGGCTTTCCTCGTCGGATACCCGCTTGTTCTCATGTTCCTGGTAAAGCTTCTCCATATAGTCCCGGTCGAACGCCGCCTTCTTCTCCTTCGGGAGCTGCTTTAGGAGATATTTGATCTCTTTGGTGGTCAGGTTTCCTTTTTCCATCAGGTATTCTGCGTAATTCCGGTGCAGATTGTATTTTGCCGACAGGAAATACTCGGTCTGGTAGCCCCAGGGTTCTTCCTTCTTGATGGGAAGGATGTGCTCTTCGATGGCATCCAGGACATAGTCGATGTCGTAGGCAGTCCCGTACTGCCGGTTCAAAAAATCCATGATCAGCTCCATACAGAGGTTGCCCGGCACCCTTCCCATCCCGTTCAGGGAAGCGTCCAGGACGGATCTTCTCTGATATTTGCGAAGCTCCAGGTAGACCTGTGCCAGTGAAAAGGAGAGCGCCAGGTTCTCGTGGAGGTGGACGCCGAAGACGATCTTGGGATCCAGATTGTTCTCCAGCAGGGAATAGATGCGCGTAAGCTCTGCCTTGGTCATGGAGCCGAAGGTATCCACGATGGAAAACCCATAGGGGCCAAGGCGGTTGACCTTTTCAAGAAGGCGGAGGAGCGTATCATCCGGATACCCCATGATGTTGATGGGATTCACGAAGAGCGGATAGCCCTTGTCCATCACCCGCCGGCAGAACTCTAAGCCCTCATCGATGTCGTAGTCGTGGAAGGTGACCCGGACCGCCCCGATGGTGCCATCGTTTTCGGCAAGCTTGGAGACGTCGTACTGGTCGTGCAGCGCCATTGCCACAAAGGTGGATTTCTTTCGGTTTTCGGGCAAGATACGTTTTAGCTCCTCGATGGAATTGTACAAGGTCCGGTCCTCATCGTAGGTAACGTTCCTCAAAAAGCCCACCTCAATAAAATCTGTCCCCGCGTCCACCAGACGGGCAATCACATTTTGGATCGTCCGCCGTCCGAATTTCCAGTCATTGATGTATCCTCCGTCCCGCAGCGTGCAGTCCAGAAGTTTGATTTGTTCCATATAAGCCTCCTTTTCCTACTCCACATTCCTGTTGGTATTCCAGGAACATTCTTTTTTCAGCGCCTTCTGGTAACGGACGTCCTCCAGCATGCAAAGCACCGGCGCATAGGCGTCCCGCCCTGAGACCGTGCCCCATCCTTCTTCTTTGAAGGAACCAAAGAAACGCTTCCAGTCCTCCACGAAATCCAGGATCCCCGTCTGGATCTGGCGGATCTTCTCCGGGTACTGCTCCTGCTCCCCGAAGCGGAAGACAAGCTTTCCCTCCTCCGACAGGGCGAAGCCTTTGAAGGAAGGCGTCGGGGAAGCGAAGAGCATTTCCAGATAGATATTGTGGTCCCGGTTCAGATTGTGGAATTTCCACAGATCCCGGTTGTGCCTCTGGGAAAACAGATAGCTCTCCATCTGCCCCGTAAAGAAAAAGCCTTCGCTGGTATCCGGCTCGGCATTGTGCCAGGTATTGGTTCCTGCGATCAGGGCGTACACCTCCGTGTCCAACTTCCACTCCTCCCTGACCAGCGTTTTCAGCGCCAGCGCCCCGCTTCCTGCCCAGCCGATGTCCACTGCCGCTGTCTTCTTCGCATTCTTTAGGATTCCTGTGAAATAGGTTCCGGCTGCCTTTTGCTGCTCTCTGTAATGGCTTAGTACCTTCTCCCAGTTGTCCAGAAGATATTCCCGGCATGCTCCTGCCCGTTTTTCCGTGAACTCTTCCCCGGCTTTCCCGGAGCATTCCTCCAGAAACCCTTCCAGCATGTCCGAAAGCTCCATGCTCTCAAAGATCTGCTCCTGGGTATAGCCCTGGTTGACCTTGTGGAAGAGAAAGCGACGGAAGAAATCCTGCTTGTCATAATCCGCACAGAGCTTTAAGGCTGCCGCCCGGGACCAAAAGACATAGACCGTCGTCTCTTCCGGGTAGAGCCTCTCGTAGACCTGCTTTAAGATATCCCCGTCCCTTGCCAGAAAGAGGATCCTCGTAATCCCATGCTCCCTGACAAACCGGTGAATAAACTGGCAGTACCCCAAAGCCAGCAGCCCGCCGTACACATAGCCGTACTCGTAGAGCATAGGGTAGATCTCACACTGGCTGTGAAGGCGGATATTCACCAGCCCCCGGTACATGCTTCCGGTGATTGCCGACATATCCATAGGACGGTAGTGGTTCCCTTCTTCCTGGACATTGGGATACCAGAAGGGATGAAAGCCATGCTTCCCTGCCATGCGCACATCAGCGAACGTCCCGTCACCCACATGGGCGTACCGCTTCTCCTTCCCGTATTCCGTCTGGATCCTTTCGTAGAGCGTCCCTTCCTGCTTGGAACTGCCCTCTTCCGAGGAGACGAAGACCTGCCGGAATACCAAGATTCCGTTTTTCTCCAGAAGCTTCTCCACCTTCTTCCGCTCCAGGTACATGTCGCTTGCCGCCACCAGAGTCTTTCCCTCCTCCGACAGGATCTTTAAGACCTCCCGGAAATAGGGATTGGGAAAACAGAACTGAAGCTCCGTCTCCCACTCACAATTCATTCCTATCTCCTTGTCGATCCCGGTCTGCCGGGACAGCACCTCCCAGATTTCCTCAAAGGTCACCTCCCAGTTTCCGGTGCGTTCAAAATGCTCCTTCCTCGCCGTCCCTTCCGCCTCCCTCCGAAGCTGGGCAAAGTTCCGGTAGCCAAGCCGGATGCCCACGAAGAAAAAGAGATCTGAAGGGCAGGAAAAAGGACGGAAGATCAGCGTATCGAACACATCAAAGGAGATCACATCGTATGCCAGAAGCCTCCGTGCCAACTCCTTTGGCTTCTGCCCAAACGCCTGGAAGGACTCCTCCCGCGCCAGCCGTTTCGTCTCGTAATAGCCGTACTGGGCGGGAAGACCAAGCTCCTCCCTTCGGAACAGATAGTATTGGAGATTCAGCCCGCAGAGGTAACACCACGCCTTGATGCGCCCCAGGCTCCCAGGGTTTTTCAGACGGTATTGATGGTAACGAAGCCGGATTCCTGAGATCCGGTTGACCAGGCTGTGATATATCGTGCTTTTCAGTTCACCCATCCTTTGATCGCCTCCTGCCAAACTCCAGATACGCCCTGCAGACTTCTGCAGGCTCCCCCACCATCTGCTGCACGCCCTTCTCAATCCACACCGCCCGGGTGCAGTTTTGGAGGATCGTCGCTGTGGAATGGGAAACGATCAGCACCGTCGCGCCGCTGTGGATCATTTCCCGGATCCTCCTGCCGCTCTTTTCCTTAAAGAACAGATCCCCCACGCTTAGGACCTCATCCAGGATCAGGATCTCCGGCGTCTCCCTAGCCGTTGCGATGGCAAATCCAAGCCTTAATACCATGCCGGAGGAAAAGTTCTTGATCTTCTGGTCCATGAAGCCCGAAAGCTCCGCGAAACGGACGATTTCCTCGTACTTCCTGCTGATGTATTCCCTGGAATAGCCCAGGATCGCCCCGTTTAAGTAGACGTTCTCCCGGGCAGTCAGCTCCCGGTCAAACCCGGTGCCTAGGGTCAGTAAATGCACCTTGTCAAAGTCCGCCACCACCCGTCCGCTGGTGGGGACGAGAGCTCCTGCCACCAGCTTTAGGAGCGTGCTCTTGCCGGAGCCGTTGGTGCCGATGACGCCCATCACCTCTCCTTTCCTCACCTGGAAGCTGATGTGATCCAGCGCCTTTAACACCCGAAACTTCTGTTTTCCCTTCAGGAAGCCGATCAGGTAGTCTTTTAAGCTCTCCTGGTTTTCCAGGGGGATCCGAAACTGCATCCCCACATCCTCCACCGATATCACCGCCTCTTTTTCCTCCTGCATTGACTGTCCTCCTTCAGAGTTTTTCCACAATCTTCGTCTGTCCCTTCCTGAATATCCACCATCCCAAAGCAAAAATCCCCACTCCCCAGAGGATCATGGAAAACCAGGTGCCTCCATCCGGCATCCTGCCGTACAAAATGCAGTCCCTGGCGCCGGAAATATAGCTGTACATGGGATTCCACCGGATCAGGCTTTTCACCCCTTCGGGAAGGATCTCCACGGGATAAAAGAGAGCGGACAGATACATCCACAGCGTCAGAAGCACCCCATAGAGATACCGGATATCTCCGAAAAACGAATAGAGGATGGACAGCCCGAACCCGATTCCAAGGGAAAAAAGGACCGTCAGGACAACGATCACCGGAAACGCCGCTGCGGACACCCGGATGGGAATCCGAAACACCAGCAGGATCACCAGATAAGCAGCAAGGGAATAGCAGAAATTCACCAGCGCCGAGAGCACTCTGGCGGTGGGAAAAATCAGGCGGGGAAGCTTCATCTGGAGGAGCAGCGGCTTATTATCCACCAGGGAGGTCATCGCCCCGTTGGTCGCCAATGTGAAAAAATTCCAGAGCAGAAAACCGGTCAGATAATAGACCGGATAATTCTCAATGCTCTTTCGGAACACGGCGGAAAAGATCAGGGACAGCACTGCCATATAGAGCAGCGGATTCAGCACGCTCCACAGGATTCCTAAGTGTGAACGGCTGTACTTCCGTTTGATCTCCCTGGATACCAGCTCCCGTACCACGAATACGGACTGTTTGATGGATTTCATTTTCCAAGACTCCCTAAGTATTTTTTGAGATACAGCAGATATTTATACCGGCGGTTTCCCCTCAGATGGCATCTCACCCGCCTGCCGTTTTGGACGATGCTTCCCTCCATCCAGGCGCTCTCCCGTATCGGTCCTTTCCGGATGCCAAGCAGGATCAGGCTTTTCGCCAGGGCATGGTTTCGTTTGATGTCCTCTTCCTTAAGTCTTGCCGCCAGTTGGTGCTCCCCATTCTCCAGCACATCGTCGGTGAATTTCAGGCTTCCGAACACCCTGGCCTCCTCCCTGGTGGGATACGCCATGAACCGGGCAAGCCGCCCGAATAGCCTCCGCTGACTTTTTGGGTCCATCCGGGTCCAGTCCGCGATTTTCTTGGGAAGCTTCCTTTCCTCATGGACCATATAGGGGATCAGCCCATCCCGGAACGCCAGAATCCGTTCCTGGTTCTCATTCCTCTGGCTTTTCATCACTGGCTTGAACGTTTCCCCTTCCTTCCGGTAACCTAAGGTCATGCCGTGAGGGGCGCTCATGATCCCTTCAAAGAGGCTGTTGGAAAACAGCACCTTTCTCTTAATATGACCTTTCGGCGAAAAATAATACGCGTGATATTTGGAAAAATCGCTTCCCTTGGGCAGGCTGTAAAGACCGAAATAATATCCGGTAAGCTTTTTCCCGCACCCGCCGCTTTCCCTTAAAAGATCCAGGGTCTGCTGGACCGTCCCCGTCCAGCCGCTGTCCACCACGGCGCAGGGAACGGGATCCAGAAGCCCTTCCTGCCTCAGATACCCCATCGTATCCTGGTAGGCTTCCCTGGAATGCTGATTCAAAAGCTCCAGAAACCCCGGAGCTTTCTCAAGACGCGGGATCAGACGCTGTACCTCCTGATAGGAAAGGATCCGATCCAGCTCTCCCGAAAGCCCCATTCCTTCTGCTATCCTCACGATCTCCTCCTCGGTGAGCGCTGCCCTGTGCAGTACCTTCCGAAGGGTTACATCGATTCCTCCTAAGCAGATCTCTTTCAGGGCATCCCTTCCCTTCAGGTGAAAACAGGGCACCCGCAGGCTGAACCGGGAACAGAAGAGATATCTGCACTCAATCTGTGGAACTTTTCGGCTTAGAAACATCTGTGCCGCAAGATACATGGGATAGCCATCCCTTGCAAGAAAATAAAGACGTCCCACTCCCTCCTCTGCCGCAGACCTTATCACCCACTGGATAAAGTCTGACAGCACAGGGAGCAGGACTTGATCAGAGATTTGAGAAAAAACGGAACGCTTCATCGTCTTCCTTTCCCCGGAAAAACGCCGTCCTCTGCTTGTGCCAGCCATAGAGCCGAACCGGCAGCATCCCCAAAAGGAGGGGCTTTATGCTTGCCGGAAGTCTCCTTGGAAACGGGATCCCCATTTTCTGAAAGCCCGCATACCGGACGCGGCATTCCTTCAGCCGGAAGGAGAATTTTCGCTTGCGGTACCCGCTGTCGTCTTCCCGGTACAAAAATAATTCTTCCTGTAGATTGTACCCAAAACAGCCTTCCCTATGCAGCCGCATGAAAAGTTCGTAGTCCTCCGAGCGCCCGATCCCTTGGGAGGTATCATATGCCCGGAACAATTCTCCCTTTTGATTCAAAAAGACTTCCCGCCGGAATACCACCGAAGGATGGATATAGGGGGAATACTTCAGGAAATCCTTGGCGTCTGGCTGCTCCTTCATCCTCCGCTTGCCCCAGACGCCCTCTTTTCCAAAAAGCAGCGCCCCGCATCCCACAAAGGAAACTTTTGGATTTTGTTCCAGGAATTCCACCTGACGCTCCAGCCTCTCCGGCAGGCAGTCGTCGTCCGCATCCATGCGCGCCAGGTACTTTCCCTTCGCCTGGCGGATACAGGTATTCAGCCCGTGGGAAATCCCCTGATTTCCATCTCCCCGGATCAGGCGGATCCGGCGGTCCAGACCTTGCAGCTTTCCTAGAATCTCCGCCTCAGCCCTTTCGGAACCGTCGTCATAGATGAGAAATTCCAGGTCACTCAAGGTCTGGTCCAAGATCGAGCGGACAGAACGCTCCAAATGGCAAGGATTCTTCTGGTTGTAAACGCTCATGATCACACTCACTTTCGGCATCCCATTCTCTCCTTTCCTCCGCTTCAGCAAGAGCCAATCTATAAATCTTTCGGATCCTTCGCTCCGCTTCCTTTTTCCCAAATGTTCGCAGCACCTTGGGGGCGCGCTCTCCCATCGCCTGCCGAAGCCTGGCATCCTCTGCCAGAATGCGGATGGCTTCCCGGAACCCTTCTGCATCCTCCGGCGAAAGGAGGAAGCCGTTCTCCCCATGCACCAGATATTCCCCGGTTCCGCGGTTCTTCGCCGCGATCACGGGAACTCCCGAAGCGAGCGCCTCCAAGGCTGCCATGCCAAGCCCCTCCCGCCTGGAAGGAAAGAGAAAGATATCAGCGCCATTCAGCAGACGATCCATGTCCTTCCGAAACCCTAAGAAGGTCACCTTCTCCTGAAGCCCCAGCTCCTCCGTCATCTGCCAAAGCCTGGACCGGTAGGGTCCTTCCCCGCAGATCACATACCGGAAGGGCAGACTCCCAAGCCCTGCCAATGCTTTCAAGGCGGTCTGGTAGTTTTTGTCGGGATGGAGGAGGGCACTGGTCATCAGGCAGATCTCCCACTTCCCTATTCCCAGTTCAGAGCGCACCTCCTCTCGGAGTTCCTTTCTTAGCTGATACCGTTCTTCATCCACGCCCACTCCCGGTATCAGGTGTACCGCTCCTCCCGGTTTCACAGGAAGCCTTGCGGCGCGTTCCCGATCCTCCCGGTTGATGGTCACCAGATGGTCCGTGAACCGCGCCATCAGCCATTCCGCCGGGTAGTACAGCAGCCAGTTCTTCCAGGGCGCTCCCTTGTAAAAATGGAGACCGTGGGCTGTGTACATGACCTGTACCTTTCGCTTTGCCCGGGCTCCAGCCAGCCTTCCCAAGATGCCGCCCACCGGGTTGTGGCAGTGCACCAGGTCAATCTCCTCCCTCTCTATGAGTGCGGTCAGCGTTTTTAACGCCGCCGCATTTTCCCGGAGCCGGTAGGGGGAACGTTCGATGGGAATGGAAACCGTGCGGATCCCTTCTTTTTCAAAATAATCCGGCTCAAAATCGTAAGCCGGACAGTCAAAATTCGATGCATACCAGATCTCTGCACCCAGCTCCTTTAAGATGCGGACATGCCCTTTTAGGAACTGGGGCAAAAAACCGCTGATGGTGGTCAGGATCAAAACCTTTTTCTTCAATCTTTCTTCCTCCCGTCAGATACTCCGCCAGGGGTTTCCCCTGTCGCCGTTTTTTATCCGCAGAGAGTCTATCATTTTTTGCGGTCGGTTTCCTTATGATTTCTCTGGAAACATAAGAAGATTGTGGCACAAACGCTGCGTTTGTCTGCGCTTCGGCTCGATCCATTCCGCCCCATCACCTCATCCCTTGGCTTCCTGTTTTTCTTGATGAAGGAACTCCCTGCCTGTCACCATCACAGCGGCAGCCGCAGCAATGATGTGGCTGACCAGAACGGCAGCCCAGATCCCGTTGATCCCCAGCGTCCCACGGGATAACAGCCACGCCAGCGGCATTCTGATCACCAGATAGTACAGTACCATGCAGAGCATGCTCTTGAACGGCTTACCCAGCCCGTTCAAGCTGCCCAAAAAGCAGTTGGTGATGGTATTCAACACATAACCGATCCCGACGATCTTAAAATACGTCTCCACAATTTCAGCCGCCGCGTCGCTGTCCACGAACAGATGAGACAGCGGATTGGAACCGAATACCACGATCCCGGACAGGATCAGCAGGAGCACGATCCCACATGCCAGGGAGAGTTTTATGTAATCCCTGGCACGGTCATATCGCCTTCCTCCCTCGCACTGACCGACGATGCTGGTCAGCGCCATATTGAACGCCATCGCCGGATAGAACAGAATGATTTCCAGCTTTCCCGTGATCCCATAGGCAGCTAACGCTGAGATCCCATATCCCGTGACCAGCGAGGTGAGGAAGCTGGTGCTGATTGCCGGGATACTCTGCTGAAACGCAGAGGGAATCCCCTTGACGGCAAAAGGCAGCACCCATTGTCTGTCAAAAAGCTTCCATTGAAGGCGGAACAGCTTCTTTTGACGGAGATAGACCAGCATAAAGATCAGGCATAATGTCTGGGACAGAACGGTTGCCACAGCCGCCCCCTGAAATCCCATGATGTGGATAAACAAGGGATCCAGCCCTGCGTTCAGCGCTGTGCAGACCAGCATCGCGACCACCTGAAAGACACTGTTTCCAAAGCTTCTCAAGACTGCCGTAAAATAGCAATACAAAAAGACTGCCAAATATCCCAACAGATAGATGGACAGATATTCATATGCCAGCTTAAGCACCTCCTCTGGCGTATTCAAAAGAACCAGGATCGGTCTCAGCGCCAGTTCCAGGCAGACCGTCACCGCCAGCGAAAATACCACCGCCATCGTCAAGGACGTCATGATCAGTTTCTCTGTCTTATCCTTCTGTTTCGCTCCGATTGCCTGTGACAGCAAAATGGATACTCCGTTCGTCATGCCCATCGCAATGGAGTTGAGGATCAAAATCACCGGTGTAGAATTCGTCAGCGCCGCATACGCCGTCTCCCCCAGCAGATTACCGATCCAAAGACTGTCCACCAGATTGTACGCCATATTCAAAAACATGGCAGCCATCAGCGGCAATGCCATCGCTGCAAGGGACTTTCTCGTATTTCCCTTGATAAAGTCTATTTCCATCTTCATGTCTTATACCTCCTTTTTAAGTGAATGAATATTATTCATTTAAGCTTCTAAAAAGTTCCCTGCCGTGTCTGACAGGGAATTTCCTCTTATTCCATTCTCTCTGCCTTGCCCGTGCTCTCTCCTATCCGTCCTCCTCCCTTCTAACGTTTCCTTCAGGTTCCTCTCTCCTCCCCTTCTGCGCTTTCTCACGATATTCCCTCTATCCACTCCAGCAAAAAGCCGCGGCTACGCCTTACCCGCTCCTCGGCAGGAATCGATTGATCCAGCAAGATCCCAAGCTGACCGTATACACAGAAGGAGGCTGCCGTCTCCGGATCCTTAAGCCTGATTTCTCCCCGCTTTTTTGCTGCAGTGAGCAGGTCAGCCACGATGGGCTGAAGCTTTGCGCAGATTTTCAGAGATAATTGATTGTGAAATTTCACGCTGCCGCTGTCATGGCATAGTTTTTCCGCATAACTCCCATCCTGTTCCACCTCCAGAAAGGTGGGCATCTGCCCGATCAGCTCCTTCAGCGGCATCGACGGATCCAGCATCCTGCACATCTGCCCTACCTGCCTCTGCGCATATTGGTCCAATGCCGTGTCAAACAGCTCTTCCTTGGAGGAAAAGTACCGATAGCAAAGCCCTTGAGCCACATTCATCTCCCTGGCGATGTCGGAAATGGATGTTTTCTCATATCCTTTCTCGTAAAATACCTTCATCGCCGTATCCAGGATTTCCTGACGCCTCTCCTCCGGTGCCTTCGTGATTCTGGCCATACGTTTCGTTCACCTCTTTTCTGTCCGATCTATGGCAAAGTATAGCACAGTTCTATCTTGGTTGTCAATGAATATTATTCATTCATTTGAAACAGTTCTTTCTCCGCTTCCTTCCCAGCTCAATTTCCATTTCCCCTGCTCCGGGTAATAATACAGGCGGAACAGACGCTGCTCTCCCCGGAAAAGGGCGCTGCACCGATATTCCGCTGCCGGGATGCCGCAATAATGTTTCTTTTCGCAGGAAAGGATCCTAATGCCGCTGATGGTCTCCAAGATCCCCTCCTCTGTCCGGTACTTGAGATATTGGGGCATCATCTTCCCTGTGCTGGTAAACCAGACGCTGCATGCCACCTCCTCCTGTTTTCGCCTGAAGTTCCCTTCGTCCGCCGGCTTCTTTTCCCCGGGAAGCCCGCCTGCCATGTGATCCAGCCTCAATCCCTTCTGCAAAAAAGAAGCCCTCCTGACCGCATCGCTCCCATACCGTCTCCGAATCTGATCCACTGCACCGTCCAACCGCTCCAGCTTTTCATAATCCGTGGAATCAAAGAGCGTAAGCTGTCTTCCCGGGCTGCTATCCCAGAGCCGCTCTGTGTGGATTCCCAGGTGGCGGATGGAGCTTCCGTCCCAGAGCTGTTCAAACAGGCGGCAGGCACGGCGGTGGAGTTCTATTGTAATATTCGTGGGATTATCAAGCTTTCCCTGACGGCTCGCAAAGCGGAAGTCAAAGTACCGCACCGTGACGGTGAGTACCTCCGCCCGGACAGAGGCTGCCCGAAGCCTGCCCGCCACCGTCTCCGCCAACCCCAAAATCGCCAGCCTGGCTGTGGAAGCATCCGTAACGTCAAAGGCGATGGTGGTGCTGTTTCCATAGCCTTTCTGCCTGGGAGGATCGCTCTGGACCACGGAGACGTCCATACCGTTGGCAAATGCCCAGATGAGTTCCCCATGTTTTTTCAGATGCGCCTTCAGCAGACTGCGGTCGCTGCCAGCCAGTTCCCCGATGGTCCGTATGCCCAGCTGAAGCAGCTTTCGCTCTGTGGCAGGACCTACGAAAAACAGCCTGCCCACGTGGAGCTGCCACAGTTTCTCCGGGATCTCCTTCTTCCAAAGGGTGTGCACCCTGTCCGGCTTCCGGAAGTCAGACGCCATCTTGGCAAGCAGCTTGTTTTCCGAAATGCCAATGTTGACCGTAAAGCCCAGCTCCTCCCGGATTTCCTGCCTGATCGCCTCCGCCGCTTTCCACGGCTTCTGCCGCACGCCCTCCACCTTCGTCATATCCAGATATGCCTCATCAATGCTGTATGGTTCCACATCGGGCGTATGGCGGCTCAGGATCTCCAGGAAGGCTTTGGAGCAGCGTTCATAAAGCCCGTAATCGGGCGGCACCAGCAAAAGCCCAGGGCACCGCTCCTTCGCTTCCAGAATGGTCTGTCCCGTCTTAACCCCATACTCCTTTGCCGGAACGGACTTTGCCAGGATAATCCCGCGGCGCTTGGAGGTATCCCCGCCCACTGCCGATAGTTCCCGGCGAAGATCCGCATGTTCTCCTAAATGGTGGATCCGGTAGGCTGCCTCCCAGGATAAAAAAGCTGAATTGACATCAATATGAAAGATCAGTTTTTTCGCTCGTTCCAAACCTTTGTTCCCCTCCTCAACACGATTGTATCGAACAAAAGTTCGTATTTCAAGCGGGAACATTTTCCACCTGTACAAAGGAAAAGCCCCCGGCTGCCTTTTTCAGGTATGCCGGGGGCTCTCTTTTTGGCTTTTCGTTTTTATTTATCTCTCCAGATGATTCTTCCCTTGTTCAGGTCGTAGGGTGACAGTTCAATGGTCACCTTATCCCCGGGAAGGATACGGATAAAATTCATGCGGAGCTTTCCACTGATATGCGCCAGAATGACATGTTTGTTCTCCAGTTCCACCTTGAACATGGCATTCGGCAATTTCTCCAGTACAGTTCCTTCTACTTCAATAACATCTGCTTTTGACATTCTAAACCTCCTAAACTTCTATATAATCGAATCATCCTCTTCACTGACTCATTGGTAATTGGTTCTGCAGGGATTAACTCTGACGGGATATGGCTGATGACCTGGATATGTTTTACGTTCTTTTTCTTGGGAGCTTCCAGGGGTTTTAATCGTCCGTCGCTGAGCCAGAGCGTATCCTCATCTGCTTTCACGATGTAGTAGAGCACGCCCTTATCGTGACCTGCCAGGGAGACAGCGAGCATTCCTGCTTTTATTTCCTTCATAGTTTCCTCTTATACATGGCCCAGTGTGAGAATCTCCGGTTCCCCATCAGTGATCAGGATCGTATTCTCATAATGGGCGGACAGACTGCCGTCGGCAGTCACTACAGTCCAGTCATCATCCAGCCATTCCACATCCGGGCGGCCGATATTGATCATCGGCTCCACAGCCAGGGTCATCCCCTTCATAAGGCGAATCCCTTTTCTTTTCTGACGGAAATTCGGAATCTGCGGATCCTCGTGAAGCGCGTGGCCGATGCCATGGCCGACCAGATCCTCCACGATCCCATAGCCGAAGGGCTCTACATAATCGGCAATGGCATTGGAGATATCGTGGAGATGTCCTCCATCCACTGCCTTCTTGATTCCTTCAAAAAAACTCTGGCGCGTTACATTGATCAGCTTCTGGGCATCCGGGCTGATCTGCCCCACTGCATGGGTTCGGGCTGCATCTGAATGCATTCCTTTGTAGATCAGACCAGCGTCAATGCTGACAATATCACCCTCCTGCAGGTATCTGTGCTTGGACGGAATCGCATGGACAACCTCATCGTTGATGGAAATGCAAAAGGAAGCAGGATATCCATTATAGTTCAGGAAATTGGGAACACAGCCCAGGCTGCGGATGGTTTTCTCACCCAGGTGATCCAGTTCCCAAGTAGAGATGCCGGGACGGATGGCGTTTTCCAGCTCCTTGTGCACGATCTCAAGGAGCCTTCCCGCCTCTCTCATTAATTCTATTTCATTTGCAGATTTAATCGTTACTGACATAGAATTACTCTCCCAAAATATCCACGATTGACTGGAAGACCTGCTCCATATCAACGGTTCCGTCTACGTTTTTCAGGATACCAGCTTTTTCATAATAGTCGATCAGCGGCTGGGTCTGTGCGTGATATACATCCAGACGCTTCTGTACGGTTTCCGGCTTGTCATCATCGCGAAGTACCAGGTTTTCTCCGCAGGTATCGCAGACATTCTCTACCTTCGGCGCATTGTACACCACATGATAGGTAGCGCCGCATCCAACGCAGGCACGGCGTCCGCCCATACGGTTCACGATATTTTCGTCCGGTACATCCACATTGATGGCGTAGTCCATCTTCTCGCCCAGCTTGTTCAGGGCATCTGTCAGGCACTCTGCCTGGGGAATGGTCCTTGGGAAACCATCCAGCACATAGCCGTTCTTGCAATCCTCCTGCTGGATTCTGTCCACCACCAGATCACAGGTCAGTTCGTCGGGCACCAGGGCTCCCTGATCCATGTAGGTCTTTGCCTTTTTGCCCAGTTCCGTTCCGTTCTTGATATTCGCACGGAAAATGTCGCCTGTGGAAATGTGGGGAATGCCGTATTTGGCAGCAATTTTTTTCGCCTGAGTACCTTTTCCAGCACCCGGGGCGCCTAACATAATAATTTTCATAGTTTGCTCCACCTTTCTTTTTATCTTCCTTTTATTGTATCATAGTTTCCGGAAAGAAAAAACCCCGGATAATAATTTAGTGTACAACCTATCTCCGTCATCCGCCCAATCCAAGGACAGACAACGGAAGATAATGCCGTACACTTCTATTCACTCAAAAAGCCTTTGTAATTCCGGACAAGCATCTGAGATTCAATCTGCTTTAAGGTTTCCAGGATAACGCCCACAATAATGATGATGGAGGTACCGCCAAAGGATACGTATGCCCCAAACACACCATTAAAGAAAAGCGGAATGGTAACTACGATCAAAAGACCGCATACACCAATGAAAATCAGATTATTCAAAATCTTGTTCAAATAATCCTGTGTCGGTTTTCCCGGACGGATACCTGGAATGAAGCCGCCCTGCTTCTTCATATTATCCGCCACTTCAATCGGATTGAAGGTGATGGAAGTATAGAAATATGCAAAAAATACATTCAACACTGCATAGAGAATAAATCCAATCGTATAGATCGGCTGGCTTGGATTAAACCAGTTATTCTGGTTGAACATACCTAAGATCGTAGCTCCCACACCCGTACCGCCTGTCGCTCCAGCGAAGGAAGCGATCATAGTCGGCATAGACATCAGGGAAGATGCAAAAATAACGGGAATAACCCCCGCTGTATTGACCTTCAGCGGAATAAAGCTTGACTGACCGCCTACCAGTTTCCTACCCTGCATTTTCTTTGCATACTGTACCGGTATTTTTCTCTGTGCATCGTTCAGAACGATAACCAGCACAATCGTGATTACGATGATAGCCAGGATGATGACTGCTGCCAGCGCTCCCTTGGCGATCGTCTGCGGTGCAACGAACTGCTCGAACAGTGTGTACATATCGCTTGGAATTCTGGAAAGGATATTGATCATCAGAACGATGGAAATACCATTTCCCACACCCTTTTCCGTGATTCGTTCACCAACCCACATCAGGAAGGTGGAACCTGCAGTCAATGCAGCTACAACCTCAATCACCGTTCCTGCCTTAACCAGGAAGCCAGCGCTGCTGTCTGACATAACCGGAATCAACCCCTGGTTACCAAAGCCGATTGCCATTGCAGTACCTTCCAGCAGAGCCAGACCTACTGTCACGTAACGGGTAATGGCTGTAATCTTCTTTCTTCCGTCCTCACCGTCTCTGTGCATTTCTTCCAGCTTCGGGATTGCGATGGTCAAGAGCTGGATGATAATGGAAGATGTAATGTACGGGGTAATGTTCAGAGCGAAAATTGACATCTGCTCAAAGGATCCGCCGGTAAAGGCATTAAAGAAGTTAAATGCCTCACCGGTCTGACTTGCGAACCACTCCGAGAAAAATGTCCTGTCTACGCCCGGCACTGGAAGCTGTGAGCCTAAGCGCACAACGATCAGCATCATGAATGTAAAGAATAATTTTTTGCGGATATCCTTGATCTTAAAGGCGTTACGGAGTGTTTCGAACATTAGATCACCTCTGCTTTTCCACCAAGAGCCTCAATTTTAGCTTTTGCGCTTTCACTGAATGCATTTACCTGAACTGTCAGTTTTTTGGTAAGCTCACCATTTCCAAGGATCTTTACTCCATCCTTCGGATTCTTGATAATGCCGTTTTCGATCAAACTTTCGATCGTTACAACGGAATCATTCTCGAATTTCTCCAGTGCGCTTACATTGATCGCTTCGATATGCAGAGTATTTCTGTTATTAAATCCTCTCTTCGGAAGACGTCTGTACAAAGGCATCTGTCCACCTTCGAATCCTACACGCGTTGCGCCGGAACGTGCTTTCTGTCCTTTATGTCCTTTACCGGCAGTCTTGCCATTTCCGGAAGCATGGCCGCGTCCTCTTCTGAAGTTATTGCTGTGCTTGGAACCAGCAGCCGGCTGTAAGCTTGATAATTCCATGATGACACCTCCTTATTTCAAATCTTAGATTTCTTCTACTTCTACTAAATGTCTTACCTGGGCAACCATACCGCGAACGGCTGCGTTGTCCGGCATTTCTACTGTTTTGTGAAGCTTCTTAAGCCCAAGAGCCTCTACGGTAGCACGATGCTTCGGTTTTGCACCGATCGTAGACTTCACCAAAGTGATTTTTAATTTATCTGCCATTTCGAAGAACCTCCTTAACCCAGAATCTCTTCCACAGATTTTCCACGAAGTCTTGCAACCTCTTCCGGGGATTTCATCTGTTTCAAGCCGTTGATAGTTGCCAGCACAACATTCTGCTTGTTACGGGAACCCAAAGACTTGGTACGGATATTCTTGATTCCAGCCATCTCAAGCACGTTACGTGCAGGACCGCCGGCGATAACTCCAGTACCTTCCGGAGCTCTTTTCAGCAGTACAGATGCGCTTCCGAAGCTTCCAGTCCAGTCATGGGGAATACTTGCGTTCTCGTCCAGTTCAACTTTAATCAGTTTCTTTGCCGCATCCTCTTTTCCTTTGCGGATTGCTTCCGGAATTTCTGCAGCTTTTCCAAGACCTGCTCCAACATGGCCGTTTCCATCGCCAACAACTACCAGAGCTGTGAAACGGAAGTTACGTCCACCTTTAACAACCTTGGTTACACGTTTGATTGATACTACTTTTTCATTTAATTCAAGCTGACTAGCATCAATGATTTCATGTCTCATGCGTTCATCTCCTCCTTGTCTTAGAATTCAAGACCAGCTTCACGAGCTGCCTCAGCTAATGCTTTCACTTTACCCTGATAAATGAAGCCGCCTCTATCGAAGACAACGGTATTGATACCTTTTTCCAGAGCCTTCTTCGCAATAACGGTCCCTAATTTTGCTGCTGCTTCCACGTTGTTGGTCTTCTCCAAGCCTTCCTTGACATCCTTCTGGAGGGTGCAGGCGGAAACCAGAGTTTTTCCAACAGTATCGTCGATCACCTGAGCATACATATGATTGTTGCTTCTGAACACTGCCAATCTCGGTCTCTCAGCTGTGCCGCTGAAACGATTACGGATCTTGAGGTGTTTCTTTTCACGAACTTTCGTTCTGGATTCTTTCTTAACCATTTTTACACTCTCCTTATTTATTTCTTACCAGTCTTACCAACTTTACGTCTGATAACTTCATCGATGTACTTGATACCTTTGCCCTTGTACGGTTCCGGAGCTCTCTTCTCGCGGATTTCAGCTGCGTACTGGCCAACTTTTTCTTTGCTGATACCTTTTACGATGATCTTGTTACCATCAACAGCGGTTTCCAGGCCTTCCGGATCTTCCATTTCAACCGGATGAGAGTATCCAAGGGACAGAACCAGCTTTTTGCCCTGTTTCTGTGCTCTATAACCTACACCGTTTACTTCCAGAACTTTCTCATACCCCTGGCTTACACCAACGATCATGTTGTGGATCAGGGTTCTGGTCAAACCGTGGAGAGATTTCATTTTCTTCAGGTCGTTCGGACGGGTTACGATTACGTGTCCGTCTTCTACCTTGATGGTCATTTCTGTAGGCAGAACTCTTTCCAGGGTTCCTTTTGCGCCTTTTACAGTAACTTTGTTGCCCTCAGCGATGTCCACAGTCACACCTGCGGGGATCACTACGGGCTGTCTGCCGATACGTGACATGATTCATGTCCTCCTTACTTAGATTTTCGGAGAAGGCTTTGGTGCCTTCTCTGTTTTCAGTAACTTGCTTTCATTAAGTGCTCAATGCTACCACACAAACGCTAATACTTCGCCGCCGATCTGGAGCTTTCTGGCTTCCTTGTCGGTGATCACGCCCTGGTTGGTGGAGAGGATTGCTACTCCTAATCCTCCAAGAACCTTTGGCAGGTTCTCCTTGTCTGCGTACACACGAAGGCCCGGTTTGGAGATTCTCTTCAGGCCGGTGATGATCTTTTCATTCTTGTCTGCGCCGTATTTCAGCTCGATGTGGATGGTCTTGAAAGCGCCATCCTCGATGATGTCGTATTTCTTGATATAACCTTCATCCAGAAGGATGTTGGCGATTGCGATTTTCATTTTGGATGCAGGTACATCTACTGTATCATGTTTAGCAGTATTTGCGTTACGGATTCTTGTAAGCATATCTGCGATTGGATCGCTCATTGTCATTTGAGATTTGCCTCCTTTTCATTTATATCAGATTCCTCAGGATTTGGGGCTGGGACGCCATATGAAAGGGCTTACTTCGGAAGGGAAGAGCCCACCTCGAAACCGGAGGTTTCTCGGTGCAGGATATCATTCGCTGATATCCAAAGCGAAAGGGTACGGCGTCAGGATGTGTGCGCTGGTGGGACGCATGCCTGCAAGTGTGTGAAACACACTTGCTTTCCGCAGCAAATCTGTCATAATTTCGTGGGCTTGCGAGCAATCCCACAAAATTCTGCCAGCTTTTCTGCAGGCATGCTGGTTACGGCACATATTTCATCCTGCTTACCAGCTTGCTTTCTTTACTCCGGGGATTTGGCCTTTGTATGCCAGCTCACGGAAGCAGATCCTGCAAATCCCGTATTTTCTTAAATAAGCGTGTGGACGACCACAGATTCTGCAGCGGTTGTATTCTCTGGTGGAGAATTTCTGTTTGCGCTGCTGTTTGATTTTCATTGCTGTCTTAGCCATGAAATTTCCCTCCTAATTATTCAAGACAATAAAAAGTCTGTAAAGCTTACTTTTTATTATTTAGCAAACGGCATGTTGAACTGTGTCAGTAATTCACGAGCTTCCTCGTCGGTATGTGCTGTGGTTACGAAGATCACGTCCATACCTCTTACCTTGTCAACCTTATCGTACTCGATCTCCGGGAAGATCAGCTGCTCTTTGATGCCCAGTGCGTAGTTTCCACGTCCGTCGAATGCGTTGGGATTCACGCCTCGGAAGTCACGTACTCGCGGCAGAGCCAGGTTGATCAGACGATCAGCAAACTCATACATTCTGTCGCCGCGGAGGGTTACTTTACAGCCGATTGCCATACCCTCTCTAATCTTGAAGTTAGCCACAGATTTCTTTGCTCTGGTAACTACTGCTTTCTGTCCAGTGATGGTCTCCAGATCCTTAACGGCTGACTCCAAAGCCTTGGCATTTTCTTTTGCCTCGCCAACACCCATATTGATGACGATTTTGTCCAGCTTCGGAACTTCCATGATGTTTTTATATCCGAATTTTTTGATCAGTGCGTCAACGATCTCGCTCTGATACTTTTCTTTCAATCTACTACTCAACTTGTGCAACCTCCTCTCTCAAAATTAGTCGATCACTTCTCCGGTTGCCTTGGCAACACGAACCTTCTTGTCTCCGTCCAGCTTAAAGCCGATTCTGGTGGCTTTTCCTTTGTGGAGATACATTACGTTGGAGATGTCGATGTAAGCTTCTTTGTTGACGATACCGCCCTGCTGGTTTGCTGCAGACGGTTTGGTGTGCTTGGTCACCATATTTACGCCTTCCACCAGAACCTTACCGTCTTTGACTGCGAGGACTTTGCCTTCTTTGTCTTTATCTTTACCGGCGATTACCTTAACGGTGTCGCCCTTCTTGATTTTCATCATTTTATACGGCCCTCCTTATAATACTTCCGGAGCCAGTGAAACAATCTTCATAAACTGTTTTTCACGAAGCTCTCTGGCTACTGGTCCAAAAATACGGGTTCCTCTCGGAGTCTTGTCGTCTTTGATAATAACAGCAGCATTCTCATCAAACTTAATATAAGAACCGTCTTTACGACGAGCGCCTTTTACAGTACGAACGACAACAGCTTTCACTACATCGCCTTTTTTTACAACGCCGCCTGGTGTTGCATCTTTAACGCTAGCTACGATGATGTCGCCAATATTTGCATACCTTCTGGTAGAACCGCCCATAACACGGATGCAAAGGAGTTCTTTTGCACCAGTATTATCAGCGACTTTCAGTCTAGTCTCCTGCTGGATCATGCTGATATACCTCCTAAATTATTTAACTTTCTCAACGATTTCAACAAGTCTCCATCTCTTGTCTTTGGAAAGAGGTCTTGTCTCCATAACCCTTACGGTATCACCAATCTGGCACTCGTTGTTTTCGTCATGTGCTTTTAATTTATAAGTATTCTTTACGATTTTCTTGTAAAGCGGATGTTTTACATGGTCCTCGATAGCCACAACGATGGTCTTATCCATCTTGT
>DVFT01000093.1 GCA_018713105.1 Candidatus Limivivens merdigallinarum
ACAATGACCAGGATGATCGCCGGAACCGGAACGACTCCGAACACGTTTCCTGCCCCGAACACATTATACCAGGTAGGCAGGGTCGTAACCGGGAATCCATTGGACAGGATAGCTGCCAGACCGTAAACGATGTTCATCATAGCCAGGGTAATGATAAAGGTCGGAATGTTGAATTTCACACGGATATATCCGTTCACGAAACCGATCAGGGCTGCGACCAGGAAAGCCACCAGGATTCCGATCCAGATCCCTGCGTCCAGCGGAATTCCAGCTGTATCCAGTTTGCCGGCTACCGTGGCGGCGATAATACCGGAAATCGCTACGGTAGAAGAAATGGAAAGGTCAATCTCTCCACAGATAATAACCATTGTCATTCCAAAGGCGATCACACCCTTCAGGGATGAACTTCTCAGAATACCCAACAGGTTGGGCACCGTGAAAAATCCGTTGGCTGTGAAAGCAACTACAATACAGATCACTACCAGAATAATTTCCATCATATAGGTAGTCGCAAATTTTTTCAAATCAAATTTTTTTGTCATAATATCCTCCTAATCCCCCATGCATCTCGCATATAATTCTTCAATGGTGATATCCTCCGGCAGTACTTCCTCCACGATCCGTCCTTCCCGCATGATCAGGATCCTGTGGCATACCTCCAGAAGCTCTTCCAGCTCTGACGAAACCATAATGCTGGAAATTCCTTTCTTCGACTGTTCCCAGATGATCTGGAAAATCTGCTGCTTCGCGTTCACGTCGATTCCTCTGGACGGCTCGTCGAAGAACATAATTTTCGGTTCCGTATTCAGCCAGTTTCCGACAACCACCTTCTGCTGGTTTCCGCCGGAAAGAGACTTCACCGGAAGCATCGGGTCGGCTACTTTGATTTCCAGATCTTTGATCTGGCGGCTTACGTAGTCTTTCTCTTTCTGTCTCTGGATAAATTTATGCTTTCCAAGATAATCAATGCTGGCCACGCACAGGTTTCCGAATACCGACATGATCTGAATCAGACCTTCGCTCTTCCGGTCCTCCGGAGTGAGGGCGAAGCCCGCATTTCTCATCTTCACGGGATTGGGGTGCTGGATCTCCTTGCCATAAAAGATGATCTTTCCGCTGTCGTAAGGATCTGCTCCGAAGATGGATTTCAGAAGCTCCGTCCTTCCGGCTCCCAGCATACCTGCAATACCTACGATCTCGTTCTCGTACACTTTGAACGAAATATTTTCAAAAACGCCCTTGCGCGTAAAGTTTTCAATTTCCAGAACTGCCTTGGTTCCCACCTTCAGATCCTTTGGCCGCGTCTTGATCTCCACATCGCCGAACATCATCTTGACCAGGGCTTCCCTGGACAGCCCCTGCATCGGAACCTTTCCAATAAATTCTCCGTCGCGCAGGACGGTGCAGGTATCGGCAATCTGCCAAAGCTCCTGAAGCTTGTGGGAAATATAAATGATAATCACGTCTTTTTTCTTCAGCTCCCGGATCATCCGGAACAACAGTTCAATTTCATGGCTTGCAAGAGCCGACGTAGGTTCGTCCAGCATCAGAACCTTTGGTTCATAGCTCATGGCTTTCGCGATCTCCACCATCTGGCACTGCCACAGACTCAAGTCTGAGATCAGCGCTTTGGGAGAAATGTTGATCTGCAGATCCTGCAGGATCTTTCCAGCTTTCTCGTATGCTTTTTTCCAGTCGATCAGTTTTCCCTTCAGGGGCATCCTTCCCATCAGGATGTTCTCCGCCACAGTCAGTCCGGGAATCAGGCTCAGCTCCTGATATACCGTCGCAATCCCTTTATGCAGCGCTTCCTGCGGAGACTTGTTCTCCATTTTCTGCCCGTCCAGATAAACGTTTCCCTCTGTGGCCTCTTCTGCCCCTGCAAAAATCTTTACCAGCGTAGATTTTCCGGAACCGTTCTTTCCGATAAAGGCGTGTACCTTACCGCTTTCAAATTCCACTGAAACCTTGTTCAAAGCCACTGTGCCGGGATAAACCTTCGTAATATTTTCCGCTTTTAATACGCTCATCTTCTACCCTCGCTTTTCTATTTTGGCTTTAGAGTAAGATAAACTGCTCCTATGAGCAGTTTATCTTACTTAAGATCTATGACGATAGAATCTTTTCTCTATCCTTTAGTTGCCCATCTTCTCAGCCAAATCTTCTTCAAACGCCGTGATGGAATCCACGTCATCTCTGCTTAATACAACGCCCGGAACGATAACTTCCTTGCCGTATTCACCTTTTTCCCCCATGATGGTCTTGATCAGAACTTCCATAGTATTGTAGCCGATGGTAAACGGATCCTGTCCGGTTACGCACTGAAGGATGTTGTCGTCAGATTTCAGGAAAGCAGCCTGCTGCTCTGCTGCGTCTGTACCGAATACAAAGGTTTCTCCAGCTTTGCCTGCGTTCTTAACTGCCATGGTTGCTCCGATGGTGCCGCCGTCGTTTGCTGCCCAGATAATATCTACGCCGCCGTCAGCTTCGTTTGCGGTCAGGATATCGCTTACGACCTGTACTGCGTCGTCCTGCAGCCATGCATCCTGATCTGCTACGATCTCTACGCCCGGCATATCCTTGATCTGATCCAGGAAACCATTGGTACGTGCTTCAGACTGATCCGGAAGCTGTGACTTGAACTGAATAATCGCTACTCTGGCTTCTCCGCCCAGTTCGTTTTCGATGAATTCTTTTGCTTTCTGTCCGGTCAGTTCTCCTAAGTTGTAGTTATCAGAGGTATAGCCGCCGCATACGAAGGGTGCGTCTGCCAGTTTTGTATTGCCGACCGCGATTTCCAGACCTGCGTCATAAGCTGTCTCCAGAGCCTGCATGGAAGAAGTCTCATTCAGAGGTGCAATGGCGATACCGTCGATCCCCTGGGTCACATAGGTGTTGATCAGGTCAGCCTCTTTTGCCTGGTCGTTGTTGGTATTACTGGTCATCAGGTTTACGCCGTAATCCTCTGCTGCTGCCTCATAACCTTTCTGCATCAGACGCATGAACTGATCTTCCTGGAATACCACGCCTGCTACGGTAATGTCCTCTGCTGCCTTGCCGGATGTAGCTTCGGTTTCTCCCTCTGCTTCGGAACCAGCTTCGGTAGCTACCTCGGTAGCCGCCTCAGTCTCGGTCTCTTCTGCTGCGCTTGCACAGACGGTCAGGGACATAGCCATAGTTGCTGCCAGTAAAATGGAAATCACTTTTCTCTTCATAATTCAAAATCCTCCAATTTCTTTATAGTTCAGTCTGCTCCACAGTTCCTGACGTGCATGTTCCTCGTTCCTTCCGTTTCATCATCCTGCACATCATCGCCTTGGCAAACTATAAGCATATTGCTTATTTTTCCCTCATTTTCAACGGCCGTTTTATTGATTTTTACAGTTAGAATTATACCTTTCCTAAAATTATATTGCTATCAATTATATACAACGTACAATTTTAAACTTCTCATCCTGCGCCTTCATTGACTTCTCAACCAAGATGTACTACAATACAGAAAAATGCTGTGTAAAGGGAGGATTTTTCATGAATTCTGCTGTAAATTGGAAGGATAACTACACCATTACCAATGATCGGATTCTTTTTACAGACGAAGAGCTCCATGTCCCGGGTCTTAGGGTTCTGGCCAGGCACACCATGAGGAACGCCATCCCCTCTCTGGTATGGCACTTTCACGAAAACGCCTTTGAATTTACCATGGCCACCAAAGGGAACTTCACGTTTTCCTCCGAATCCTCCGACTATACCTTTTCGGGAGGAGACGTCTATGTAGCCTTTCCCAACGAAATCCACGGCACCAACTATGCTCCAATTACCGTAGGCGAAATCTACTGGATCCAGCTGGATATCAGCGATCCCGAAAATTTCCTCTTTCTGAACAGAGAAGCTTCCGAACATCTCATTTCCAGGCTGAAATCCATTTCCCACCATGTGATACAGACGGACGCCCAGAAAACCGCTCCCCTGCTGAAAAACGCCTTTTCTCTGGCACTGGGCGGAAACGAGCCGGAATTTATCGCTTCCTTTATACAGCTTTTTCTCCATCTGGTCATCTCCTTTTCGGAGAAGGAGCAGTTCCGTCTCTCCCCGGATATCGGCAGAACCCTGAACTATATCCTGGACAATATCACCGCGGAGCTCTCCCTGGAGGAGCTGGCCGCCCTAGCCAACCTCTCCTGCTCCCAATACAAGCAGAAATTCAAAAAACAGCTGGGCGTATCCCCCCGGCGGTTCATCAACCAGCAGAAAATCGAGTACTCCAAGCAGATGCTTCTGGACGGGGCATCCATCACGGACATCGCCATGACGCTGAACTTCACCACCAGCAGCTATTTTTCCACCGTATTCAAAAAATACACGCTGCTTACCCCCATGGAATACATCAAAAAACACTCCGAAAAAAATGACCCGGCCTGACAGCCGGGTCGTTTCTATCTATTCGATTGCTGGTCAAAGATTACTGATAAATTCCTTCTTCCCACCAAATGCGGTTCATCAGCTCATAACGCTCCAATGCTAAACCGGTATAAGCACAGTTTGAGGTGGAGAAGATGTAGCCGTATCCCGGCATACCGTCTCTCAGAGCCCTGCGCGTATCTGCCACCAGCTCTTCCTCTGTGCCGGTCTGCATCTTGCCGCAGTTTACGTTTCCGATCAGACATACCTTATCGCCGTAAAGCTTTTTCACTTCTTTCAGATCCACGCCGCCCTGGGGATCCAGAGAATGTATGGCGTCCGGACCGCAGCCCACGATCATATCCAGGATCGGCATTACGTTTCCGTCCGTATGCTTGATGGAGTAGTAGCCTAAGCTTCTGTAAAAGTCGCAGATGCCTTTCAGATACGGGGTTACGAATTCCTCGAACATCTCTCTGCTGTAAAACGGATTGGTATTAAAGCAGTAATCCGAGCACAGCGCGAAGCCATCCAGAAGTCCCGGCTGTTTCTTCATCTCTTCCGCCAGCTTCTGGGCCTCTTCCATACGTCTCTTGGTATAGTCATGGATCTTTTCCGGTTCCTCATACATCATGACGGCAACGTCGGTCATATTGTCGCCGTTGGGAATCGCCATGGTGGGATCTCCGTGTACCATCAGGAAGTATTTGTCTCCGGACAGCTCTCTTACCTTTTCCAGGATTCTTCTGGTGGATTCAATGTTCCCCGGCAGGTCGCCGTTCACTCCCGGATTGGGATGTACGAAAATCGCGCTGTGATGATACTTCTCAGCAGTCTCAATGTAGGCCAGAGCCATGTCCTTCAGATGCAGATCCTGCTCTTTCGCGCTCATCTGATCCCACTGTCCGTAATCCCTGTGCAGCGGATGAATCCTCCCGATGGATTCCATGGTCAAAAACATAACCAGTTCAAAATGAGGCACATGGCCGGTGATCGGTTCCCTCTTCAATGCTTTGATAAATGTTTCTCTTGGCGTCACAGATCTATTCCCCTTTCTTATTGGATATTTCGCTCATTTTTTTCGTCTTACTCATCGATTTTTGAGTAATTTTTACAACATCCATTATAGAGACTTTAAAATTATATTGCTATCAAATATGTACATCATACAATTTTAAAACTGCAGAGCATCATCTGTTTATGCTTTTTTTACCTTCACCAGAGAAAGCTCCTGCGCTCCCAACGGAATGGTCACCTGTTCTCCTTCTGCGGCGAAATCGCCCCGCTCCTTCTCCTGCATGTCGGTCTTCACTGCCGTAAAACGGCCGAGGGTGGGAAGCTTGACCGTCAGTTCCTTTCCTTCCAGCTCCTGATTCTTGAGGAGAAGCATAAACGCTCCTTCCTCCCTGGCGGGATATACATTAACCACAACACCTTCTTCGGAGGCGTTCAGCAGTGTGACGGTCTTCTCCTCCGCGCGGATGGCAGCCCCAATGAGACCGTTCTTTGCTTCTCTCTGGAATTCCCGGTACATTTCCGCCCGGTCAAACCGCTCCTTACAGCAGAACCGATAGGAAAACTCCATCACATCGGACTGGGCGGCCACGAAGTTGGTATCCCAGTAGTTGTTCAGCAGCCATGCCAAAAGCAGCGGATTTTCCTCTCTGGGGATCTCACGGCGTTCCCGTCCGAAATGGAATCCTCCCACCTGGATCAGCGGAGCCTCAAAGGCCTCCAGCCCAAAACAGATCTCCTGGTCAAACAGCGCTACTCCATTGTCCACGGTAATCCATCCTCTGCTCATATTTCCCAGGGTCTCTTCATCCAGAGCCACATACTGGCCTGCCGTGTTGTACATACAGTTCCATCCTGCTGAGAGCTTCAGCGGGAAAGCCAGATACAGGGATTCCGGTTTTTCCACAGGGAGCTTGTGCAGTTTGAAATCCAGGCCGATCTCCTCCCGATCCTGATAGAAGGTGATCTTCTGTTCCACCCACTTGGTTCCCGGGATTCTGCTCTGAATCACCAGTTCCGCCTTTCCGTCCTTCACGGTGCAGCAAAAGCCCAGGATTTCATCGGTGCCCTCATATCTGCCCTTCCATTCATGGTTCCATACGCTGATATTGCGGTTCGCCAGTTCCACATCCCTCGGGAAAAAGGTACGTCTCTCTTCTTTGTGGAAGCGGGGATCGATGGTCTCCCTCACCACCTCGAAGAATCCCCAGGGGCTTGTCTCGTCGATGAGATCCCTGCCCTGTGTTTTGGAATGGATCTGAAGGATCCTTCCGGTACATTCGTTATACGCCACCCGGTAATAAGGCGTCTCCAGGACGCCGTTCTGGCAGGTGATCTTCTGCTCTTCCGGCAGCCTGTACTGCTCCAGCTTCTCAAATGGAATCACCTGGTAGGAGAACGGCGGCACCTCCGCGTATCCTGCAAACATTCTCTTCTCATCGGCGTAATAGGGCTTTTCCTCCATGGTCTTGATATAGGGGATATAGCGCTTTGCCCTCACGCCGGACAGCTGCCGCTCCTCCTTCGTCCAGCTCACCGGAATGTCCAGGGCGATCTTCTGGGTCACTCCCGTGGGATTGATAACGGTGACCCCCTCCATGCCGTTGGCCTGGTAAGGATTGCCGGCAAGCTTCTCGATCTCTCCTGCCAGCAGATACCCGGACAGGTCCGCAGCTTCGTAGGCCAATTTCATTTTATGGATATACTGGCTCTGACTCTCATAATCATGAGGATCCGAGATGGCCTGGGAAGCTCCCCAGGTATGCTCGTCGTACAGCAGGCATTTCTTCTCCGCCTCTTCACGGACGGCCTTCACCCTGGAACCGCTCTGTCCGTTCAGACATTCCAGAACCCCGGCATTTTCCAAAGCACGCTCTGCCAGACGGGCAACCCGTCCTTCTCTGGCCGCGCTTCCGGCCCCAAAGTTCCAGAAATCGCTCCAGTCTCCTCCGTATTCCGGAAATTCTCCAGCCCGTTCCATAAGATATGCCCGGAACATTTCCGGAGTGACAATGCGTATTTTCCACTCATGTCCTTCCTCATTATACTTCCGAACCAGATCCGGCAGATCCCAGTCCGGACAGTTGTTGTCATACATAGGCGGATTGGTCGCCGTCAAAAGGGCAATATCCCAGGGATGGTTCTGCTTCTCCAGCCGTTCCACATATTCCTGAACACCCTCATGCATCCTTTCCGTACTGTTTTCATAGGTAAACAGGAACTGGCTGAACAGGGAATAATGCTCTCCCACGTAGCTCAGAAGTTTTCTTCCATCCGGCGTCTTCCACCAGAACGCCATAGGCCTCTGGAAGGGAATGCCGCCGAAATGGATATTGATGCCCGTCATATAGAAATCCACATGGCTGTCCAGAAGGATGCCAGCCAGCGTCCAGGGCTGTCCGTTAATGTCATGGTTGATGGCCGTGGTAATGGGAGCCTGAAGCTTCTCCCTCAGCTCATCCAGATGCTTCACCATGCCCACCATCTTTTTCAGGTTGACGCCCGGCGTCGTGTGTACCGGCAGAGCCGCCACGCTGATCCGGCCCTCACCTACCAGTTCTATAAATTCCTGTATTTTCTCCGGCTCCGCATGTTCCATCCACTTTTCCACCGGATAGGTGGCCTCGCAGGTCCAGCGGAACTGGCTCTCCTCCGGATACTCTTTCGTTCTCTGACACAGGGCAATGGCCTGTTCAATATAGTCCCCCTGCAGCTCCATCAGCATCGGCTGGGGATGGGTATATCCCACATCCAGATGGCTGTGGCAGATACACCAGATTTCTTTGATTTTTGACATAACTTCTTCCTTTCTGCGCTATCTTATTTTCTATGGCTTTTCAGCCTTTTACAGCCCCTGCCGTCACGCCGTCCAGAATCTTATTAGAGAAGATAAAGAACAGGATCAAAATCGGGATCGTTGACAAGGCAGAGGACGCGGTCGCCATATCCATGGAATTGATGATGTTGCTCGTATACTTTGAGATCAGCTGCGGAATCGTCTTCACAGAATCCGTCTGCAAAAAGATCAGCGGGAGGAAGAACTGATTCCAGATCGTCACGGAGTTGGTAATGCACACCGCGAAAATAACCGGGGTCGCCATGGGGAACATGACCTTTCGGAAGGCGGTAAACTCGCCCGCGCCGTCGATCACCGCCGCCTCATAGATTTCCTGCGGCAGTCCCTCAAAGAAATTGGTCAGCATGAATACCGGCATGGAGATATTGGCCGCGGACACCAGCACAACGGAAAGCTGATTGTTTACCAGGCCGAGATTTTTCATAATCTGGAAAATCGGAACCACTCCAAGCTGTGCGGGGAACATCATTCCCAGAAGGAAAAACGCCCTGCAAAAGCTTTTGCCCTTAAACCGGTACCGCGCGATTCCATAGGCCGTCATGGATGACAGCGCGATCAGCAGTACCAGGGACAGTACCAGGATCAGCACGCTGTTTCCAAAATACCGGAGGAAATGTTCTTCTGTAAAAAGCTCAATATAGTTGTCCAGGTTCAATGTCTCCGGAACACCAAAGGTCTTGCTCAAGACATCCCTTCTCGGTCTCAGCGACTGATAGGTCATATAAACCAGCACAAACATGGTACACGCCGCATAAAACCACAATAAAATCTTTACTATGAAAGCTACCTTTCCATGATGCTTGCTCATGACGTCTCGTTGATCACGCATTGTCTTTCCTCCTTCTTCCAGTAATAAGAATCTGTATCAGGGCTACCACAAAGATCATTGCAAACAGTACACAGGCAACGGTAGTACCCATTCCCACAGAGTTGGTGCTGATCTTTCCGCCCAACGGGTTGTTGTCGCCAAACGCCATACGGTAGAAGAACAAGGCCATCACGTCGATGCTGCCGTTGGTACCGCCGGATGCGCCGCCTCCCATAATATAGCTGTAATCAAATACTGTCATACTGAAAATATAGCCGATCAGAATAATGTTGACAATCGTCATCTTCACCTGCGGCAATATGATGTACCAGAGGCGCTTCCAGAAACCGGCTCCCTCCAGGTAAGCGCTTTCCAGACAATCCGCTCCCATCATCTTCATAGCGCTGATGAAGTACATCATACCCACTCCGATTCCTGCCCAGGTAATCATCGCCCAGATAATATAAATTCCAAGTTCCGGAATTCCAAGCCAGGAACGGGTATATTCTCCAAGTCCGATCATTTCCATCACCTTATTGACAACGCCGACGTTGCCGTCGAACAGCAGGGTGAAAATAAATACGATAACCGGTGTGGAGATAAACTGCGGTGAAAAGATCGCCACCTGCAATACATTGGATCCTTTGGATTTGCTGAAAATGATGTAAGCCATGATGAGCTGCACCGGAATCTGGATCAGCACGGTCAATGCAAAAATAGTCAAACTGTTTTTCAGCGCATTAAACATTTCTCCCATCAGCTGTTCATCACTGAACAGATCCACATAATTCTGGATCCCTACAAATACTTTCTCTCCGATTCCATTCCAGTGATACAGGCTTAACTGCCCTGCCGATATAATTGGGTATACCACGAAAATCGCATAGAAAATAAATCCCGGCAGCATAAACCATAAATATGGACGTTTCTTTCTTTTCTTCAAGACAAGACCCTCCTATCCTCCGCGATATCGCGTACAGCTCACAGCTAACACTGTTCGCTGACCGTTGCCCGTCGGATATCCGCATGTCTGTGCAAGCAAGCCTGCCCATCCATGCGGCTGCCCTCCGGGCGTATCGCGCAAAAAAATACCAGAGCAGCATCTTTTCCAGATAGCCTGCTCTGGTACTGCCTACAAATTTCTGTCGTTATTTGTTCGTGCTCTTCTCAAGCTCCGCGCGGATCATCTCTACGCCTTCCGCTCCGGTAATTTCACCAGTCATCAGCTTCGGAACCACATCGCCCATCAGAACGTCCTGAGGTTTCGCGTTGTCGTCAGAAACTCCTGACAATACGTGATAGATATTTGCTCCGACTATATCGAAATCCGCGAACTGAGCGATCAGCTCATCCTTAGGCTCAATATCATCTACAGTCGGAATACTTCCAGTGTAGTCCTCCATGATCTGTTCCGCTTCTTTACTATTCAGGAATCTCAGGTATTCCACTGCTTCATCCGGATGTTCGCATTTGGAGGAAACCGCATAGGTCATATTCTGTGCTTCTCCGCTTTGAGAATAGGTAACGCCTTCTTCATCCATAATCGGGAACGCGCCGAGCTCAAAGCCCATATCACGATAGCTGGAGTTTGCCCAGGTTCCGCCAACCAGCATCGCTGCGTCTCCGTTGGTGAAGGAAAGCTCTGCGCCTACGCCGTCAGTAGCCTGGAAATCTTTTCCCATATAGCCGTTCTTGGAATACTCAGCGTACATATCAAACAGGGTCTCCATACCTGTCCAGTCGATCTCTTCATGATTCTTGATCTGTTCCAGAGTGTCTCCGCATACTGCCGGAGCAAGCACCTGGATCAGCCAGTAGCGATCCCATTCACCGTTACCTCCCAATGCAAGCGGGATATATTCGGTATCCATAAAGCTCTTCACCAATTCTGTGAACTCAGACAAAGTCGTTGGAACCTCTGCGCCGCATTCTTCAAAAATATCTTTGTTATAATAGATCAGGGCATAATCACAAAAAGCCGGGTAACTGCAGTATACAGAACCATCCACGGTAGCATATTCTATTGCCGATTCATTATACCGGCTTGCATCCAGATTGTATTCGTCCAGATTCAGGATATAGCCGTTTCTCGCAAGTTCCGCCATCTTATCTGATTTATTTCCCTGCACCCAGAAAAGATCCGGAAGGGAATCTGACTGCGTCGCCACATTGATGCTGTCAAAGGTTCCAGCCCACTGGTAGTCCAGCTTAATGTTGGGATGTGCTTCCTCAAAGGCTGCGTTGATTTCCTCAAAAGGATCTTCCAAGGTAACCTGATTGTCCACATCTCCCCAGATGGTAAGGGTCACCGTATCGTCTGCCGAAGCAGTGACAGCCGGCATACAGGTGGTGATCATGGAGGCCGCAAGAACCAGACTCATTGTGCAACATACTCTTTTCTTCATAAATTTACATCTCCTTTGCTAGTTATTATAGTAATTTTAAAAGAGTTCTGTGTGGATAGTTTGCATATCTTCCGACTATTATTCGTTTCTTTTTTTGTTGATTTTCACTTAAGCACATTATATAATATTCAAGTATCTATTACATTCAACTAATTACGTCGTAGAATTTTAAAGGTTTTAGGAGAAATTGTCGATATGGCTTCTTTGATCAATATGCACGAGTGGTCGATCCGAACAACTGAATACTCAATTTATACCAAAGAGGAAATAGGAATACCTGGCTTAAATCTTTTTGGCCACCGCCTTATGATGGACGCCAGTGAACCGCTGCTTTTTCACTACCACGAACGTGTACTGGAATTCACCACCGCCCCAAAGGGCGAACACATCTGGACTGTTGAGACGGATCCGCCTGTCTCCTACTCCTTCCACGGAGGCGACGTTTTTATTTCCTATCCCGGGGAACCCCACAGCGGCAGAGAACGCCCGATGAGGTTTGGGGAAATCTATTGGTTCCAGATCGACCCAACCGTACACGATAATTTTCTGTTTTTAGGCCCCGACGCCGCTCTGCATACGATTTCACAGCTCAATCTTTTGGAAAGGCATCTCATACATGCTGACAGTTCCCTGACGCATCCCCTTTTCAAACAGATTTTTTCTCTGTTAGCGCAGAACGGAGACCGCTTTCGCATAGCTGCTTATATCCTGACTCTGATCCATCATTTCCTTTCCGCCAACTCCGCCGAGGACAGCGGGATCACTCCCGACATTGAAGCCGTTCTAAGCTATATCAATCAAAATTTGATGGACGAGCTGGATCTTGAAACTCTGGCTTCCATTGCCCAATTATCCTGCTCTCATTTTCAGCAGAAATTCAAAAAGCAGCTGGGAATCGGACCTAGGCATTATATCAATCAACAGAAGATCGAATACTCCAAAAAGCTGCTCCTGGACGGCCGCTCTGTCACCGAGACGGCCATGCTCCTAGGGTACAATACCAGCAGCTACTTTTCTACCGTTTTCAAGAAATACGCCATGTATACTCCCAGGGAATTTCTGAAAAAGTCTGCATGTTCTGAAACAGCAAATCAGCAGCAATCTTCGGAAAAAACGAATTGACCGGCGGTCTTCTGACTGCCGGTCAATTCACATTACATATTCGATATACGGATATCCTTATATCGTTTTCTTATTCAATTCTTTCTTTTCCATAAGCCCTCTAATCGTCTCTTCATCCATTTCCAAGGCTTCTGCGATTTCAGGCAGCTTCTTCCCTTTGGCAAGTTTCCTCTGTATCAGAAAAGAGAGCAGTTCTTCTTTGCCAGCTTCTTCTCCCGCTTTCTGTCCGGCATCCCATCCCTCTTCATACGCCTGCTCCCGTTCCATCCGCATATGCTTCTCCTGGTCATACTCAAAGATACTCATAAATTTCGCCTCCGCTCTGTTTTTCAGCAGAAACTCCTTCAGGATCCCTTCCCGGATACATTCCGTGATCGCCCGCTCCACGGCTTCCTCCAAAGCCATCTCTTTGCTGTATTTCCGAACCCGGTCCGTATATTCTGCATAGTCCTTCAGCGTCTTGCAGGCTTCCTTCAGCGTTTCATTATGACCTTTGTTGATGTTCAGCATCAGTGCGCGCAGCTCCAGGCTGACCGGCTCGACGTCTTCCCCGTCTTCGGACGAACCGCTCTTCTGATACATATCTGACAGCTTCAGAATCTTCCGTTCCGGCTGCTCCTGCTCTCCGTTATAGAAGATCACAAACTTCGGCGGCGGGATCCGGACCGTTCTGGTTCCGTACAGGTTTTCATCCGCTGTCATGCACGAATATTCACTGGCGATATACAGCAGGAATCTCAACGGCAGGTTCGGGCTGTAGGTGGACTGGTGCTCGTACAGCGACAGACGGGCGTCGATCACGAAGGATACATCATTCTTCATCGTCATAAAGATCGCATTCTCCAGGGTATTGATCTGAAGCAGTTCCGGATCTTCATAGTGTTTTCCGCTTATCGCATTATACAATTCCAACAGGTTCTTCCTGTCCTCAAAGATCATGATGAAGATCGTGGACTTGTAGGTTCGGTTCGGCGTCAGGGGCTGCTGACCATTCAGCGTTTCCTGGGACACTTCGATGCCGGACTGCATTTTGGCGTTCCCGCCATTTTCTGATTGATGTTTTGTTCTCTTCATAGAACCCTCCTTTGCAGCATGTGCAGGAGGTTCCCCGCCGTTTCCGTTTTTTAGGAGCTTCCTTTCTTCCTATTCACATGATCCGCGGGAAAGCCTCTCTGCCTGTTTGTTTTGGTGATAAAAGCATTGAGATTTCTTTCCTTGGATGTGCAGCAACGAAACCCAACGGTTATGTAGGGAATTGCTGCTGTGAATTAGAAGAATAGATACGGCTTCGCCGTTTAGAATAGAACCTTGTTCAGAAATATAATGCTTTGCTTTCATTTTAACACGGGGGATGGGGGTTGGCAACTGAAATGATTAAGTTTAGTCCGGCATTGCTAATGATGAAGCAAGGAGCGACAGCCTAAACTACTGCCGCTCCTTACCATTATAAAAAGTATAAATTCTTCGGGGAGTTTCCCATCAATCTACATAAAACAACAACGTCTTGATCTCATAAGGAGTAACGTCCATCACAATCTCTTTTTCTTCCGAAGGCTCTCCCATGGGTCTCTCCATCAAATCACATTCCGTAAAGGAACGATAAGTAAATCCTGGGGTCAGCTTTACCTTTGTACTGCTTCCGGTATATTCATGGAAGCGTACCACCAGTGCCGTTCCGTCCTCGGAACGCTTCACGGCATCCAGTTCCACGGAATCCTTATCAAAGGCAAGGAATGCAAAGCTTTCCTCGCTGCCGATTCCTTCCACAGCTTTCAGGGGCTGGTTCAAGCTGTACGCCTCTTTGGCAGTCTCGCCTTCCACGAAATCTCCTTTGTGCGGGTACAGAGAATAGGTAAATTCATGAATTCCCTGATCCTGCTTGTAATCTGGATTTGTGCCGCTCTTCAGGAGGGTGATCCGCATCCGGTTTTCCTTGATATCATGACCGTATTTGCAGTCGTTGAGAATGCTGACGCCGTAGTCTCTCTGGGAGAGATCTGCGAAACGGTGGGCAACGGTCTCGAATTTTGCCATATCCCAGCTGGTATTCCAGTGGTTCGGGCGCTTCACATTTCCATACTGAATGTCGTAGGTTGCTTCCACAGCACGGATATTGACAGGGAAAGAAGCTTTCATCAACTGGTGCTGCTCCTGGTAATCCACCTTGGTCACAAAATCAATCCGGCGGTCATTGGAATAGAGTACCAGATCCTGCCAGATCGTAGAATCCATATAGGTCCATTTCATACGGATCACAGCCCTTAAAGCTCCCTGTTCCGCCACCTCCATGGACACCAGATCCTCAATCTCCCTGGCCTTCTCCTGATAGAAAATGTCAATATTCCATGCATCGAATTCGCAGGGCTTGTCCTCAAACATCATAAGGACGTTGCCTCTTTCCCCTGCTGCCAGAACCTCTCTTTCTGATTCCTTATCATAAAGACGTGCAATCTGACCGCATTCATTCAAATCCACGCTGTAAAACGGCGTTTCAATATGAGTTCCTTCAATGATAAAGGGGGACTCTTTCTCTTCTGCATCCGGCATCTCTTCAAAATGAATGGCGATGCCGCCCATGGGCGGTACTTCCGGCACTTCCACATAGGTGCAGCCGCTTGCCTTCTGAGTCTTCAAAACATTCCCTCTGCAATCCTTGAATACACCCGTTCTCGTCTCTTGGACTGGTACGGTCTCAGTTCTCGTCCAGGTACCGTTATTGAGGATGGTCCAGGAATCCCCGGCGGGATGGAACAATACGGCACAAGCATCCCTCTCCACTGCTTCCGCGATGCCGGCAGCCTCTGCATATTCCACTTTGGAATCCTCGTATACGGGCAGGATCGCGGATCCTGGAATGATGTCGTGGAACTGGTTTCTCAGGATGATCTTCCAGCCCTCGGTCAGTTTTTCCTGGGAAGCTTTGCCAAGATTTCCCTGGGCAATGGCTGCCATCGCCGTCAGCCACTCCGCTTCCCGGTAGAGGAATTCCAGTTTCCGGTTCATCTTCTTGTTGTAGGCATGGCTGGTATAGGTTCCACGATGGAATTCCAGATACAGTTCTCCATCCCAGGTATGCACATACTCCATGGTATTCTCTACATTTTCCTTTAAGGTACGGAAATAATCCCGTGCCGTTTTGGTCTTCACATTTGGCAGTCCCGGAATTTTGTCCATTTTCCTCCGGTGCTCCAGAGCTTCCCTGTTGACACCGCCGCCTCCGTCCCCGTATCCATAGGAAATCAAAAGCTCTTTTGTCAGCTGTTTGTCATTATATCCATTCCAGACTCCTTTGACCGTGTACGGAGTCAGCATGCCATTGTAGGTATAAAACCAAGGACCGATATTTGCATCGGCATCCGGCGTGGTCACGAAATGGGTCAGGACCTTGCTTCCGTCCATGCCCGTCCAGTAAAAGGTGTCATGGGGCATCCTGTTAAACTCATTCCAGCTGATCTTCGTAGTCATAAACACATCAATTCCCGATTTTTTCAAAATCTGCGGCAGCGCCCAGGAATAACCGAACACGTCGGGAAGCCACAGGAATTCAGTATCCTGGTCAAACTCTTCTTTAAAGAAGCGGGTACCCACCAGGATCTGTCGGGTCAGGGACTCACCGCTGGGCAGGTTGCAGTCCGCCTCCACCCACATGGCTCCATCGGTCTCCCATCTGCCTTCTTTTACACGCTTCTTGATCTCCTCATAAATTTCCGGGAAATCCTTTTTGATATACTCATAAATCTGTGGCTGTGTCTGCAGGAAAATATATTCCCCGTACATCTCCATCAGCCGCAGTACCGTGGAGAAAGATCTGGACGCCTTTTCCCTGGTATGCTTCAGTCTCCAGAGCCATGCCATATCAATGTGCGTATGGCCCACACAGTCCACAGTCACCATTTCCTTCTTATCCATGGCGTCTACTGCCTGATTCAGGCAGTCATCCGCACAGTGCACGGATTCGTAAAAAGCATCGCTTCCAGGCTTGGACCAGTCGATTTTCAGGAAGGCATCATTTAAAGCTTTCCGGAGATCCAGCTTCCATGGCTGCTCCTCCGCCATCCCTTTTACCGTCTGCAGAATCATATCCGCAAGATAATACAGGTCGTCTGTCTTTTCATCCAGCCAGGCGATATCTGCTCTCCGTATCTTATGCTCCTGGGCAGCGGGCACTCCGCCGCCTTCCATTCCCGACCAGAGACGGAAGGTGAGGCTCTGCTCTTTTCCAAGAACCTCTTCCCCGAAAAACACCTCCTGATGGTTCTGATCCACTCCCTGATACGGATGACCGTTTACATACAGCATTGACTCAAAGCCGCTGTTGTTCCCTCCTCCAGTGTTTCCGAAATCAAACAGTCCCAGGATCCTTCTCCCGCGCCATTCCTCCGGGAAAACCACGTCGGCATGGAGCCACAGGTAGCGATCCCATCCTGACCAGTACATTCCCACCTTTTGTCTGGTAAAATCTTCAAAGCTCTCCGGCACTGCGGGATTTGGGATCTCTCCCTCCCCCTCTTTCACCAGAAACTCTTCAATCCCCCGCACATCCCGGTAACGGTACTCCTTAATTTCCTGGATCCTCTTTTCCAGCTTTTCTTCCATAAAGAATAAATTCATCTTTTCCACTCCCTTCTGTCCATTATACTTCCGGATAGATTCCTTCTTCCCACCATATTTTGTTCATTCGTTCATAACGTTCCAGGGACAACCCGGTATAAACGCAGTTTGAGGTACAGAAAATATATCCATAACCCGGCATTCCTTCCCTGAGGCTCCGGCGCACATCCGCCTCGCATTCTTCTATGGTTCCGGTCTGCAGAAGCCCGCAGTTTACATTGCCGCAAAGCGCCACCTTATCTCCCACCATCTCTTTGACCTGCTTTAAGCTGACTCCTCCCTGTGGATCCAGGGAATGCAGCGCATGGGGACCGCACTCCACCATCTGATCCAGGATCGGCATGATGTTTCCGTCCGTATGCTTGATGGTGTAGAATCCCATGCTCTTATAGGCATCCAGGATCTCCTTCAGATACGGCGTGATATATTCGGCAAACAGATCCGGGCTGAAAAACGGATTGGTATTGAAACAATAATCGGAGCACAGGGTAAAGCCGTCCAGCAGTCCCTCGTAGCGCGCCATTTTTTCCGCAAACCGTTTGAAATGGTCCACCCTTTCCTGGGCAATCGCCTTCATCTCGTCCTCTTCCTCATAGAGCCTTGCCGCAAACTCTACCATATCGTCTCCTGTCGGGATCGCAAAGGTAGGATCCCCGTGAACCATGGTATAATATTTGTCTCCGGACTGGTTCCTGATCTCATCCAGGATCCGGACTGTGCGGTCAAAATAACGCATATCACCGGTATCGATCTGCACAAAGATGGCGCTGTGATGGTATTTCTCCGCATAAGCGATATAGGTCTCGGCAATGTCCTCAATCTGGATCTTCTGCTCACGTTTGCTCATCTGATCCCATTGGAGGAACACACGGTGTTCAGGGTGCACCTTTCGGAACGCCTCCATGGTCAGATAGAATACCAGCTCAAAATGAGGGACATGACCGGTGATGGGTTCTCTTCTTAGGCATTTGATAAATTTTTCTCTTGGCGTCATAGTCGTAATCTCTCTTTCTTTTATTTGCTCTGGTATACCAGACCAGCCTCAAAATTCTTCTGCAGAAAAATAAACAGCAGAATGGTCGGGAGGGATACCAGGATACATGCCAGCATCAGGGACGGTACATTGGCTTTTCCAAGCAGGGATACCGCTGACATTGCCGTACGGATCTCCGGGGAATTGGTAAAGGTCAATCCAAACATCAAATCATTCCAGCACCAGGTAAACTGTGAAAGGAATACAATGGAGAGAGGCGCTTTTGCCATAGGCAGAAATATTTTGATCAGTACCATGAAATCCCCCGCTCCATCCACCTTTGCTGATTCGCAAATTTCCTTTGAAATTCCCATAAAAAAGTTTCGCAGTACAAACATACTGAACGGAATACAAATCGCTGTATAAAACAGGATCATACCGATTCTGGTGTCATACAATCCAAGTTCTGAATATCCTCTGTAAATAGGAATCAAATAAATCTGGAACGGAAAGATCGTCCCACTGTAAATAAATAAAAACCAAAA
>DVFT01000007.1 GCA_018713105.1 Candidatus Limivivens merdigallinarum
TGATGCTTACGATGATGTCCATCATGCTTCCCAGGGCTGCGGTTTCTGCTGGGCGTATCAATGAGATCCTGGATACGAAGATAGAGCTTCTTGATCCGGAAAATGCCATGAGTACCAACAAGGATCAAACAGGTTATGTGGAATTCCGGCATGTGTCCTTCGCATATCCGGGGGCTGACGAGAATGTCTTAAGCGATATTGATTTTGTGGCAAAGCCGGGAGAGACTACCGCGATCATCGGAAGCACCGGTTGCGGAAAATCTACACTGGTCAATTTGATTCCCAGGCTTTACGATGTGACGGAGGGAAGCGTACTTGTGGATGGTGTGGATGTCCGTGATCTGAGCCAGCATGACTTGCACGAGAAAATCGGATATGTACCCCAGAAAGCAGTGCTGTTCTCTGGAGATATCGCCTCCAATATCGGGTATTCGGACGATACCATGGCAGAGGAGGAGATCAAAAGAGCTGCCCGGATCGCCCAGGCAGAGGACTTCATATTGGAAAAAGAAGAACAATACCATTCCCCCATTGCCCAGGGAGGAAGCAACGTATCAGGAGGACAGAAGCAGCGCCTTTCCATAGCCAGGGCAATTGCAAGGAAACCGGAGATCTTTTTGTTCGATGACAGTTTTTCTGCCCTCGACTACAAGACGGATGCGGCACTCAGGGCTGAGCTGAAGCGGACGACCGGCGATGCCACGACGATTATCGTAGCACAGAGAATCAGCACGATCCTCCATGCAGAGCAGATCATCGTTCTGGATGAAGGAAGGATTGCCGGAATCGGCACACATAAGGAACTTATGAAAAACTGTGAAGTCTATCAGCAGATTGCAGCATCCCAGCTTTCAAAGGAGGAATTGGACAATGAGTGAGACAAGAAGAGGGCGAGGAATGGGACACGGCAGAGGAATGGTGGCGACAGAGAAGGCAAAAGACTTTAAAGGAAGCATCAAGAAGCTGGTCCGCTACCTTGGAAGATATAAGTTTCGCTTTCTGGCAATGCTGATCTTTGCAGTGGCCAGCACCATTTTCAACATCGTGGGTCCTACGATATTGGGAGACGCGACCACAGAAATTTTCAACGGCTTGGTGGCAAAGATCAATGGAAGCGGTGGGATTGATTTCGGGAAGATCGGTCAGATCCTGTTGTTTTTGATCTGCCTTTATCTGTTCAGCGCGTTGATGAATTTCATCCAGGGATTTATCATGACAGGAATTTCCAATGATGTCAGCTACAAGCTGCGTCAGGACATTTCTGCCAAGATTCACAGAATGCCGATGAAATATTTTGAAAGCCGTACCACAGGAGAGGTACTCTCCAGGGTGACCAATGATATCGATACCC
This sequence comes from Candidatus Limivivens merdigallinarum, assembly GCA_018713105.1. Lineage (GTDB taxonomy): Bacteria > Bacillota > Clostridia > Lachnospirales > Lachnospiraceae > Limivivens > Limivivens merdigallinarum. The sequence goes on from DVFT01000007.1 coordinate 1,352, forward strand.
TTCAGCAGAGCTTAAACCAGAGTATCACACAGCTGATCACTTCGGTGACTATGCTGATCGGTGTGTTCATCATGATGATCCGGATCAGCGTGCTGATGACGGTCTGTGCAGTCCTGATCCTGCCGGTATCTATGCTGATTATTTCTGTGGTGATGAAGCACTCCCAGAAATATTTCCAGCAGCAGCAAGCATTTTTGGGTGATGTGAACGGGCAGGTGGAAGAAATTTACGGCGGACACAACATCGTCAAAGTGTTCAACAAAGAAGAAAGCGTTACGGAAACCTTTCGGGCAACCAACCAGAGGCTCTATGAATCTGCCTGGAAATCCCAGTTTTTCTCAGGAATGATGATGCCGATTATGAGCTTTGTGGGCAATATCGGGTATGTGATGGCGGCGCTTCTGGGCGGATGGCTTGCCATCCAGGGAGCCATCGAGGTGGGGCAGATCCAGTCCTTCTTCCAGTATATCAGGAATTTTACCCAGCCGATCCAGCAGATCGCCCAGGTAGGAAATCTGCTCCAGTCAACGGCAGCGGCTTCTGAGCGGGTATTTGAATTCCTGGACGAGGAGGAAGAGGTTCAGACCGTGGAAAATCCAGTGCACATTGACAAGCTGGAGGGCAACGTGACCTTTGAGCATGTAAGCTTCGGATACGACCCTAATGCGATTATTATCCACGATTTTTCTGCTGACGTCAAACAGGGTCAAAAGGTGGCAATCGTAGGTCCTACGGGAGCTGGAAAGACAACCCTGATTAAGCTTTTGATGCGGTTCTACGACGTCAACGGCGGATCCATCAAGGTGGACGGACACGATATCCGGGATTTCAACCGCAGTGAACTGCGGGAAATGTTCGGAATGGTACTCCAGGACACCTGGCTTTTCAACGGAACGATCGAAGAAAATATCCGATACGGAAAGCTGGATGCCACAGAGGATGAGGTGCGCGCCGCAGCGCGTGCAGCACACGCAGACAGCTTTATCCGTTCCCTGCCGGGCGGCTATCAGATGGAGCTGAATGAAGAGACCAGCAATATCTCTCAGGGACAGAAGCAGCTTTTGACCATTGCCCGGGCAATCCTGGCAGACCCGCCGATTCTGATCCTGGACGAAGCCACCAGTTCCGTGGATACCAGGACAGAGATACGGATCCAGAAGGCGATGGATAACTTGATGAAAGGACGTACCAGCTTTGTGATTGCCCATCGGCTCTCTACCATCCGGGACGCCGACCTGATCCTTGTCCTGAAGGACGGCAATATCGTGGAACAGGGAAATCACGAAGAATTGATGAAGAAGAATGGTTTCTATGCAGATCTGTATAACAGTCAGTTTGCGAAGACGGCTTAGTTGGGGGGGATGGTTTTTGGTAAAGGTGTGGCATTGTAGAGGTAGGGCATTATAAAGGTAGAGCATTGTAGAGCCAGAGCATGGTAAAGGTAGAGCATTATAGAGGCAGACCATTGTAAAGCTAGATCATTATAAAGACAGAACCTTGCAAAGACAGATTATTGTAACGGTAAATTCATTGTAATGGCGGATTAAAAAGAGCGGGGCAGTTTTGGTCAATGTCTGCTCCTAAATGTGAAAAAGACAGTCCGGTGGAATTCAGGTTCTTTC
>DVFT01000008.1 GCA_018713105.1 Candidatus Limivivens merdigallinarum
AGGAAAGAGTAATTCCGAGGGTAGTACAGTAGGAATGACTACGATTCAAAATCGGAAAAGTCCATTTCCAAAGGTAGTACAGCAAGCAGCATCATCGATTCAAATTGGAAAAGTGGATCTCTCAAAATAAAACCAAGAAAAAGAGACTTCCAGAAGGTAAATTTCCGTACATAGGAGAATCATCTTCTATGTGGATCATATCTGAAACTTAATCTAGTTTTGAGAAGAAAGAACCTGTATCCATAGAACACCGGAATATAGGACAAGATACAAACAAGATTAGAGGGAAAAATATGCTATATGCCAATAAAACAGTCCAGTGAAGAACTTCAGTTCCAAAAATCTGAATTTCACTGGACTGTTTTGATTTCCGTAATAAGGATTTACGAATTGGCGTTTAACCAATCTTCATTTTGTTAGGCAGCCTTCTTAGCTGGCGATTTCCCCGATTTGGGACAACTTCTCAGTACTTGGATGTGCTGTAGCCGTCCTGTCCGTAGGAATTCATGCTGCTCTCTTCCTTGGTATGGCAATTCTTGCCGTTTGTGCTGTTGTTGGTATTGCTGTTTCTGCCTGCGGAATTCTGGGCATACTTATTGTTTGTCTGGTTCTTTCCATAGTTAGAAGCTTTGTCCATTGTCTGATTTTTTGAATTTGTATTTTTTGCCATGTTCCATTACCTCCTGAAAAAAGTTGTTGTTACACTATGGTAGAGTCTCCAGAAGATCTTTTTTTATACGCAGTTTGCGCAGCTTTCACATCTACCTCACAATTTGTAAAAAGGCTATTGCATTTTTTTCCATTTTATATTATAATTCAACTTGTAAAAGAATTTACCCTTCAAAAATTTTTTTACAAAACCCCTTATTAATTATTTATACTCCCCTCGAAGAACCCGGTAGCTCCCCTATCGGGTTCTTCATTCCCGAGAGTACAGGCATCCTGCGGACGGTGTTCTGCGGGAGCCTGATGGATTCTCGTCTTCCCTGGACGATGAATCTTCTGTTATCAGAGAGAGCGTTCCCTTTCCTTAGGAAAGAGGGAGCGCTCTTTTTCTATTTTTTATCATATCAAACCTCAAATTTACGATAGTGATTCCCGCGGGCAACGAGCCAAGCAGCTATGCTGACATGGATATTTGGCGAGTGCCGCGAGGTATTTGGTTTGAAAAAAGAGGGATCATCGGACTGTCCGGCTATGCCCTGTTGGCAGGTCGGAACTTATTTGGAATAGCCGCATATCCTGTCAGTAGGAAGGAGTGTTCGATGATGAGATTTGAGAGGATTTCAGCAAAGGAGCTGGATGGGTATTTAGGGAGAAAGGATGTCTGCGTGATTGATCTGCGTTCACCGGATGAGTATGTGATGCGGCATATCAAAGGAGCGATCAATATTCCCTACCACAGGATCCGGGAATGCTGCATGTTCCCAGGAAACATGACCTTAGTTTTTTACTGTGACAGAGGTGCTGTCAGTATGGCTGTGGCAAGAGAAATGGCAGAAAAAGGGTACGAGACCAGAACCGTAAACGGAGGCTTCCTTGCTTATCATGGAGGAATGACGGAAAGCTTCCGCTGATTTTGAGGCGCTTTCACATCCTGAAGGTTCCGCTGGTGACGCTGGAGCACTCAGCAGAGAATGCAACCAGCCACATTTTGGAATTTTATCGGGATGCCAGCCCGCCACGCAGCCTTTAAACCCTGCCAAGAATCAAGGAAGAGCTTTGAAAGTCCTTGTCCGGAATAAGAAAGAGCCTTGAAATGCTACTCAGAATAAGAAAGAGCTTTTAAACGCTACTCAAAATAAGAAAGAGTCTTTCAAGGCTACCCAGAATAAGAAAGCGCCTTTCAAGGCTACTCAGAATAAGAAAGAGTCTTTCAAGGCTACCCAGAATAAGAAAGCGCCTTTCAAGGCTACCCAGAATAAGAAAGCGTCTTTCAACCCTGCCCAGACCAAGAAAGCGCCTTTCAACCCTACCCGGATTAAGAAAGTGCCTTTACCTCTCGCCCGGAACCAAAGAAAGCGTCTTTCAACCCTGCCCAGACCCCAAAAGCCCGCCAAAACCAGCCAAGGCAGAATCACCCTCAAAAAAATTCCCCAAGAAGCGCCAAGAAAGAAAGCTGGCAAGGGAAAATCTGCCGAGGAAGCGGAAAATCGGTTGACAGGGCAACGGCCGGGCATTAAGATAGGAATGTACACGAAACCAATACGAAAGGTTAGGAGGATGGGTTTTTATGAAACTCATGTTTGCATCAGATATTCATGGCTCCGCGTATTATTGCCGCAAAATGCTGGAGGCATACAGAATGGAAAAGGCAGAAAGGCTGGTCCTCCTGGGGGATATCCTGTATCACGGTCCGCGCAATGACCTTCCAAGGGAATACGCCCCAAAGGAGGTCATTGCCATGCTGAATCCCCTCAAGGAGGAAATATATGCGGTGCGGGGCAACTGTGAGGCGGAGGTGGATCAGATGGTCCTGGAGTTCCCGGTGCTGGCTGATTACTCCCTGATTTTGGCGGACAAGGTATGCTTTTACGCCACACATGGACATGTTTATAATGAGAAACATCTGCCGCCCCTCAAGAATGGGGATGTCCTGATCCACGGGCATACCCATGTGCTGAGAGCGGAGGAAAAAGATGGCTATTTCCTTTTAAATCCCGGTTCCGTTTCGATTCCCAAGGAGGGCAATCCCCCGAGCTATGGGATCTATGAAGACGGAGTCTTCACCATCAAGGGCTTTGACGGGGAGAAGCTGAAGGAGCTTATATTTTGACTATGAGAACGAAAACCATGGAATTGATCGCCCCCTGCCATTTCGGCACGGAGGCAGTTTTGAAGAGAGAAATCCAGGATCTGGGCTATGAAGTCAGCCAGGTGGAGGACGGCAGGGTGACCTTCGTGGGAGATTTGGAGGCAGTCGCTTATGCCAATCTGTTCCTTCGGACGACGGAACGCATCCTGATCAAGGTGGGGAAAATCCATGCGGAGACCTTTGACGAGCTGTTTGAGCGGACGAAGGCGCTTCCCTGGGAAGACTATATCCCGGAGAATGGCAAATTCTGGGTGGCAAAGGCAAATTCGGTGAAAAGCAAGCTGTTCAGCCCGTCCGACATCCAGTCCATCATGAAAAAGGCGATGGTGGAGCGGTTAAAGACTGTCTACCACAAAGAATGGTTTGAAGAAAACGGCGCCCACTATCCGGTCCGTGTGGCGTTGATGAAGGACGAGGCTCTCATAGGGCTGGACACCAGCGGCGCTTCCCTGCATATGCGGGGATACCGGAAGCTGACGGCGAAGGCGCCGATTACGGAGACGCTGGCGGCAGCTCTGATTCTTTTGACACCCTGGAAAAAGGACCGGATTTTGGTGGATCCCTTCTGCGGCAGCGGAACCTTTCCCATTGAGGCAGCCATGATCGCAGCCAATATGGCGCCGGGAATGAAGAGAACCTTCCTTGCCGAGACCTGGGACAACCTGATGGAAAAAAGATTTTGGGACAATGCCCGGGAAGAGGCGGAGGATCTTCTGGATCTTTCTGTGAAAACGGATATCCAGGGCTACGATATCGACGAACAGGTTCTAAAAGCCGCCAGGGAGAATGCCAGGCTTGCGGGAGTGTCCCATCTGATCCATTTTCAGAGAAGACCGGTGTCAGAGCTTTCCCATCCGAAAAAATACGGGTTTGTGATCACCAATCCGCCCTATGGGGAAAGGCTTCAGGAAAAAGAACAGCTGCCGGCGCTTTACCGGGAAATCGGACAGGCATTTTCAAGGCTGGATTCCTGGTCGGAGTATCTGATCACCGCCTATCAGGATGCCGAAACATATATCGGACGCAAGGCGGACAAGAACAGGAAAATTTATAATGGTATGATGAAGACCTATTTCTACCAGTATCTTGGTCCAAAACCGCCTAAGAGAAGCAGGCAAGAGGAGACAGAGTGATAGAAAAATTACAGACGCTGATCAAGCTGGCAATCGTCTGTCTGGTTGTCTATCTGGTCTATGGGATGTATCAGCCGGATGCAGACCGTCTGATCGGAGAATTGAGAGCTTCGCTGACCGGAGGGAGAACAGGGACGGTCAGCAGCAGCGAGGAGACAGAAGGAAAGGGAGAAACGGAAAGGAGTCTAATCCTTCCCGAAAGCTATGACCTGAGAATTGAGGGGCGTGCCCCCTCTGTGAAAAATCAGGGGCAGTTGGGAACCTGCTGGGCGATTGCAGCGACTTCCGCCCTTGAGTCCGCCCTGCTGCCGGGAGAGACGATGGTGTTTTCGGCGGACCATATGTCCATCCAGAACGGATATGCCAAAAGCCAGAATGACGGCGGCGCCTATACCATGGCAATGGCGTATCTGGCATCCTGGAAAGGACCGGTCCTGGAATCCCAGGATCCTTACGGGGACGGCTACTCCCCGGAAGGTTTGTCAGCTGTAAAGCACGTACAGGAAATGCGGATGCTCCACAATGCCTCCCTCCAGGAGATCAAGGAGGCGGTCATGCGCTACGGGGCGGTGCAGTCCTCCTTGTACGTGGACATCCAGGATGTGTCTTCCTCCGCCTACTACAATGACAGCCGGGCATCCTATTGCTATCAAGGGGAGGAAGAAGCCAACCACGATATTCTGATCATCGGCTGGGATGACAACTATCAGCCGCAGAATTTTCTCACCACAGTGACGTCGCCCGGTGCCTTTATCTGCCAGAACAGCTGGGGAACCAGCTTTGGGGAGAACGGGGTATTCTACGTATCCTATGAGGATGCCCAGCTTGGCACCTACTGTACCGTCTATACGGGAATCGAGGAGACGGGTAATTTTGACCATATCTACCAGTCGGATTTGCTGGGCTGGGTAGGTCAGCTGGGATACGATACGGACACCTGTTATTTTGCCAATGTCTATGAGGCAGGCGGAAATGAGACTCTGGAAGCTGTGGGCTTCTATGCCACTGGAAGGAACACAGAGTACGAAATTTATATCGCGGAGGATTTTTACAGCACCCTGTCCCTGGTATCCTGGATGCCGGATGCGACGGGAAGCTTTGAGGATGCCGGATTTTACACCGTGCGGCTTCCTAACCCGGTATCCCTTGAGCAGGGGCAACGGTATGCAGTGGTTGTCAAGATCAGGACACCCGGCGAACGCTATCCGGTGGCGATGGAATACCAAGCGGATGCAAACAGCGCGGCAGCAGATATCAGCGATGGAGAAGGCTATATCAGCCTGGGCGGATACCGATGGACCAATACAGAGGACAGTTATCAGTGCAATGTCTGCCTGAAGGCTTACACGAGAAACCGTTGACAGAAAAGAGGTAAACAATGAAACGAATTGTATTTGCAACCGGGAACGAAGGGAAGATGAAAGAGATCCGTATGATCCTGTCGGATCTGGGGCTTCCCGTCGTATCCATGAAAGAGGCTGGAATCCACGCGGATATCGTGGAGGACGGCAAAAGTTTTGAGGAAAATGCGGATATCAAGGCGACGGCAGTACAGAAGCTTTGCGGCGACATCGTGCTGGCGGACGATTCCGGCCTTGAGATTGATTATCTGGGCGGAGAGCCGGGCATTTACTCAGCACGTTATATGGGGGAGGATACCTCCTACCGGATCAAAAATGCCAATTTGATCGAACGCCTCCATGGCGTCCCCGACGAGAAGCGGACTGCACGTTTTGTATGCGCGATCTCAGCAGCGCTTCCTGACGGGAGAGTTTTAAGAACCAGAGGAACCATAGAAGGTATCATCGGTTATGAAGAGAGAGGGGAGAATGGCTTTGGCTACGATCCCATATTTTACCTTCCGGAATACCATTGCAGCACTGCCGAACTCGATCCGGACACCAAAAATAAATTAAGCCATCGGGGCAAGGCGCTGGAAGCAATGAAAGAAAAGCTGCGCTCCGTGCTGGAGGGAGAAGCTTTCCATGAAGATACTGATTGTAAGTGACACGCACAGGCAGGTTGCCAACCTGCAGAAGGTGTTAAAGAAGATAAGTCCCATTGACTGCTTGATCCATTTGGGGGATGTGGAGGGAAGTGAGGATTACATCCGTGAGATCGCGGACTGCCCTTGCCATTTCGTCAGCGGGAATAATGACTTTTTCTGCGATCTGCCCCGGGAAAAAGAGATCACCCTGGGAAAATATAAAGTGCTTTTGACACACGGGCATTATTATTATGTGTCGTTGGACACACGGGAGCTGAGACGACAGGCGGTTTCCCGGGGATTCGACATTGTTATGTTCGGACATACCCATCGCCCGTATCTGGCGATTGAGGAGCAGTATACCATCCTGAATCCCGGCAGTATTTCCTACCCCAGACAGGAAGGGCGAAAACCCAGCTATATCATTATGGAGATCGACAAGAATGGAGACGCCCATTATGCCATCCATTACCTCTAGGGATGGAAAACTTCCGGGATTGTACAGGAAATGAAAAAGAGAAAAAAATATAAAAAAAATAAAATTAGGTGTTGACAATCTGAAAACCCTATAATATAATATGTCTTGCGTCAAACGAGCGTAGCAAAAGACGCAAGACGAGAACGGGGTGTGGCTCAGCTTGGCTAGAGCGCCTGGTTTGGGACCAGGAGGTCGCAGGTTCGAATCCTGTCACCCCGATAACATATGCCTTGCGGGTGTAGTTCAATGGTAGAACACCAGCCTTCCAAGCTGGACACGTGGGTTCGATTCCCATCACCCGCTTACGAGTCTGTAGCTCAGCTGGATAGAGCAACGGCCTTCTAAGCCGTGGGTCGGGGGTTCGAATCCCTTCAGGCTCGTTTGTCTGATAAATTACCGTCAGACGATATGGTGGGTATAGCGCAGTTGGTTAGCGCGCCAGATTGTGGCTCTGGAGGCCCAGGGTTCGAGTCCCTGTATCCACCCTTTTGGGCTATCGCCAAGCGGTAAGGCACAGGACTTTGACTCCTGCATTCGCTGGTTCGAATCCAGCTAGCCCAGCTTGGTAAATACCGGTTGGGAAGCTTCATGAGACTGGCGGTGCAGGATTTCCTATGCCGGCGATACCGAAAAAAGAATATGGGGTATTAGCTCAGTCGGTAG
>DVFT01000094.1 GCA_018713105.1 Candidatus Limivivens merdigallinarum
TATGAATTAAGCTCTTCCGTGATAGGGGCGGATGGCCGCCCCATCACAGGAAACATTCCATGACAGATATCCTGGCAATCTCATGTCAGCATGACAGAGCGAGATCATGACAGCCAAGGAGAGCATTAACACTCAATGAAGCAAAATACAATGGATCTATTATTACCTTGGAGTTTTACGATTCCCTATATAAGTTCGATAAAAATTATTCTGATAGTTGTCGCTCCCTTCGCGGGAGCGTGGATTGAAACCGGTTATGAGCCGGATGCCCTGCCTATTGGGCGAAGTCGCTCCCTTCGCGGGAGCGTGGATTGAAACCGCGCTTCCCGGCGCATGAGTGCATGAATTTTAGTCGCTCCCTTCGCGGGAGCGTGGATTGAAACAATTGGACAACAATTTTGTCTAAGGTGTTCAATGCCATCCAATACCGAGCAGTTCATAAGAATTTATTGATTGCCTCAAAAGCCCGAAAGGAATATAATAGAAATGTTTGTGTGGTGAGATTTCATTCCAGGCCACGACAGTAGGGAGGCTATGATGAAGGCAATAAAAATTCTTTTAAAAAACGAAACCGTATTTTGTGTGTCATTGGTATTGGCAGTGTTGTCGGCATTGATCGTGCATCCGGACGCGGGTTATGCAGCTTATCCGGATTACCGGACGATTGCGCTGCTCTTTTGTCTGATGATTATTGTAGCTGGGGCACAGTCATTGGGGATTTTTGCCATGCTGGGCCATTTTCTGTTGAAAGGAGCTGGAAGCGTAAAAAAGCTTTCTGCCATTATGGTTCTGCTCTGTTTTTTCAGCAGCATGGTGATCACAAACGATGTGGCGCTGATCACGTTTGTTCCCTTTACCTTGATGATATTCCAGATGGGAGGAAGGATTGATATGGTGCTGAAACTGGTTGTTTTGGAAACGATTGCCGCCAATCTTGGGAGTATGGCAACCCCTATCGGTAATCCGCAGAATCTATATCTGTATTCCATATCCGGTTTCAGTGTGCCGCAGTTCGCCTGGGCTGTTTTGCCCTATGTGGGAATTGCGTTGGTTATGCTGATGGCAGCGGTGATGGCCGGACGCGATGAACCTTTGATGAACGTGGAGATTCGGGAGAAGACAAAGAGAAACGGGAAAAAATTTTGGGGAAAAGCAGCGGTGTTTTTGGTTCTTTTGTTCCTCTGCCTACTGGTGGTGTTCAGGATCCTTCCCTATCAGCCGGTTTTGATCTGTGTTATGGTTACGGTGCTTCTGGTGGACAGAAAGCTATACCTTTCTGTGGATTATTTTTTGCTTTTGACCTTTTTGTGCTTCTTTGTCTTTATCGGCAACATGAAGCGGATTCCGGAAATCAATGAATGGCTGGTCACGGTGGTGAACGGAAGGGAACTGATCGCGGGGATTCTTACAAGCCAGGTGATCAGCAATGTGCCTGCCGCCATTCTTTTGTCCGGTTTTTCCAGCGATCTTTCTGCGCTGCTGACAGGCGTTAACCTGGGCGGCCTAGGAACACTGATTGCCTCGCTGGCAAGCCTGATTTCTATTAAATTTTTTGCGCGGGTGTATCCTAATGAAAAAGGGAAGTTTCTGAAGGTGTTTACGGTATGGAATGTGTTGTTCCTGATTGTTTTGGCTGTGGCGGCGATGTTGTTGGAGGCTGTGGCTTAGCGGGAGATTGGAGGAGATGGATATCATGGTCGGAATCATTGCAGGGCTCATCATCATTTTGCTGATCATTGGAACTATAAAGTTTTTGAAATGGCTGACAGCGCCATCTTATATCATAAAAACCAAAAAAGGATATCTGATAACAACCAAAAAGAAGCAAAAGCCTACAAAAAGATAGAGGAAAGGCAGAGAAAACCAGTACACTGGTGGATAAAACCTTCCCAGTATGGTACAATGAAGAGGATCGGCAGCACAGAAAGGAGACAAAGCTTATGTGTACATGTATCACCTATGAAAACGGCGATTTCTATTTTGGAAGGAATCTGGATCTGGAATATTCCTTTGGTGAGTGTGTCGTGGTCACTCCGAGAAATTATCCGCTGTCCTTCAAGAAGATGGAGACATCCGACAGCCATTACGCAATGATCGGTATGGCGTCCGTGATGGGAGGTTACCCTATGTATGCGGAGGCCGTAAATGAGAAAGGGCTTGGCATAGCAGGGCTGAATTTTCCAGGCAATGCCTGTTATCCCAAGGAGAGCGCCAAGCGGTATCAGAGTACTCCTTATGAGTTGATTCCCTGGATTTTGGGGCGCTGCGCTTCTGTGGCTGAGGCAGAAGAGCTTTTGAAGGAGACGGATCTTTTAGGGATCCCTTTTGCGCCGGATGTTCCGCTGGCGCCGCTTCATTTTATGATAGCGGATCGGGAAAGGGTGCTGGTGGCAGAGCCGGTGGCGGATGGCTTGAAGCTTTATGAGAATCCGTTCGGCGTGCTGACCAACAATCCGCCATTTCCGTTCCATCTCATGAATATGCAGCAGTATCTGAACCTTACGGCGAAGGTTCCGGAAAACCGCTTTGCGGAAAGCATGGGATTAAAGCCTTTTGGGCAGGGGATGGGCGGCATTGGGCTTCCGGGGGATGCTTCCCCGGCGTCGCGTTTTGTGAGGGCGGCTTTCCTGAAATGGAATTCCAGGGCGCCCAAGGAAGAGAAGCCAAGCGTTTCCCAATTTTTCCATATCTTGGATTATGTGGGGATGGTACGGGGGATGGTCTTGACGGAGGAAGGGCGGGAGGATATTACCACCTATTCCTGCTGCGTGAATACCCGTACCGGTGTTTATTATTACAAGACCTATGACGACCATCGGATACAGGCGGTGGCTCTTGGAAACGAAAATCTGGAAGGAAACACATTGGTTACCTATCCACTGGCGAAGGAAGAAGAAATCCGTTTTTTAAACGCCTGAACAGGGAACGGGCGGGAACCGGTAAGGGACGAAGAAATTGAGGGGAACGAAATGGGATTGTTTAAGAAAAAGATTGTGAAAAAAAGTTACGACAAAGAGCGGCAGAAACCAGCCATAAAATGCAGCATCTGCACAGGGGAACAGGTTGCCGGTTTCCTGGATGTCCATACGGGGAGCTTTGCGGAAGTGATGGTAATCCGGGGAGAGGCTGATCTGGAAGTATTCAGGGCTCAGTATGGAATCAGCGGGGAAATTGGGAAGATCTACTAAGTACCTGCGGGATGATATGGGCTGCAAGGCAGCCGGGATTTGCCGCCCGTGTTTGATAGATGAAATATAAGGAGAAGGCAATGATCAACAGGGAAGACATGCTCCTTCTGACAAGAAGGATGACCGGAAAACGGAATTCTGTCACCCGGATCGCAGGCAGCTATATGGACTGCGAGGGGGAGATTGACGGAACCTTCAATACCAATTTTCTGAAGCTTACACCGGCGGAAAAGGAGAAGAACCTTGCCATCGCGAAAACCATTCCCTTTGCGGATACCAACCGGGAGCTGAAGCGGTACGCCTTTCCGGAAGATAGCCGTATGATGCAGGGGCTTTTACTGAAAATACGGGATTGCGGGCTGAAAAATGACGCATTGATGGATACCTTTTATGAGATTGTGGCGGAGCAGTACCAGACAGATCAGGATTACGGTGTCTTTGTATTTCATGACCGTTATGACATTCCGGCCAAAGGGAAAGATAAGGAAAGGCTTGGAGAATCTGAGGCAACGTTCGAGTATCTCATCTGTGCCATCTGCCCTCTGGTGGAAGATTATGAGCCTGGGAAACCGGAATGCGGTTTTTTGTATCCGGCATTTGAGGACGGCGGGGCGGCGCTCGATTTCGTGGATGTGTTCCGGGCTGGGGGAAAGCATGGGGAGATTTTGCAGATCCTGGGAGTTTCTCCTAAACCTTGAATCATAAAAATAGAAGCTTCAAAAAAATCCTCCCGTGGGGAAGTTCTTTTCTTCCTCCGGGAGGATTTTTGCGTGGTTTAATAGATACTCAGAATCATATAGATAAATCCCGCAGCCAGCATATCAGCAGGCAGGCCGCGGTATGCCTTGCCAATGGAGGAAAACTTAAGGGTTACCTTCACGGACAGGAACATCACAATGGGCACCAGGATCGTCCAGATAAGGCCTGCGGTTTCGCCGAGGATATGCATGGCAAAGGGGCGGAACAGCAAGACGGCAGGGACGAAGACAAAAAGGCTGTTTATGGTTTTGCACTCTTTCTTCAGGATGCCGTTGGTAAATGCAAGGACGAGGCCTGCGGCCAGGAAGGCAAAGGTAACCTCCAAGAAGGCTTTGGACTGGAACCCAGCCGTGAAAAGGGTATTTCCGAAAATGGCGCCGCTTCCGGCAAATTCCCGGAAGATAGCAAGCAGGATCCAGAATCCCCAGGCGATGGCGGATTCTAGGAAAAGCTCCCCGTACTGGGCGTCGATTTCTCCGCTGAGAGATCGATGGGCAGCGAGAAGGCCTATCACAAAGGCCATCACCCAGGTTCCATTATCCAAAAGGGTTCCCAAAACCGCAAAGGATACCAGAAATACAGAGGAGCAGAGCGAGCCGGTGGCAACATAGACGCAGAGCTTCAGGCTCCATCCGGGAAGGAATGTTTCCAAAAGGTTTTTCAGAAATTCGGCAAATACCACGGCCAGGATCACCAGGATCCCTGCGGCAAAGGCTTCCCTCATCCCTGCGGAAAACAGGATGATCCCCAGGGCGAAGGCTTCAGCCGGATATTTTAGTTTCATATTGAATCCTCCGTTTCATGCGCGATTATCTGACAGTCTGTAAAAACTCATATGCCTGATTGATCCCGGTCACAGCTGCCGTGGAGGAGATGGTAGCGCCGGATACGGCATCCACCTGGGTTCCATCTTGAGAAGCTTCTGCAGTTGTCTCCTCAGAAGCATTGCTGCCGGAATCAAGATTCGTGGAAGCAGCATCGCCGGAGGCAGTCTCTGAGGATGCGTCTCCATTGGGGATTCCTGCCGCCTGGTTCAGGCAGTCGGAAGCCAATGTGATGAAGCTGTTCACGGAAATGCTGACACCGGATACGGCATCGGTCTTTCCCTGGTCGTCGGTGGTCAGGAAATCAAGGGACTGGTTTTCGATCAACGCTTTAGCCAGCGCTTCGGACTGCTCTTTCCAGGTAGGACCGTCTTCTGTCATGGTATACTCACCGTTTTCAGACAGAATGCTTTTTTTGGAGCCGTCCTCTGCTATGGCGTCCCAGACGACTGCGGTTACAGCGCCGTTTTCTACGGTCAGGCTCAGTTGTTCGGTGAAACCATTGGAATCCGGGGCGGAAGCCTTCGCCTCGTAGGTTCCGTCTGTGAGCGCAACAGGATTAGAGGAAATCCCAGCAGCCTGTTCCATACACTGCTGTGCCAAGCTGATGAAGCTTCCCACGGAAATGCTGACGCCGGAGACTGCGTCGGTTTTGCCCTCTTCATTGGTAGTCAGGAAACCTAAGGACTGATTTTCAATCAGCGCGTTTGCCAGTGCTTCAGACTGTTCCTTCCAGGTGAGCCCATCCTCGGTCATGGTATATTCGCCGTTTTCAGACATAATGCTTTTTTTGGAGCCGTCCTCGGTCACGGCATCCCAGTTTACGGAGGTGATCTTACCGTCCTTTACGGTCATCGTCATCTCCTCGGTGAAACCGTTGGAATCCGGTGCAGATGTTTTGGCTTCATAGGTTCCATCAGAGAGGACGGCGTCTTCAAGGGCGTCAAGATCTGCAGAGGTTTCCGGACTTTCGGAAGAGGTATCTTCCATCCCGTCTAAGGAAAGGCTCATGCCAGGCAGGAAGACAGGAGCCGTTGCCCCTACAAACTGCTCCAAAAACTCTGGCTCTGCAATTTTTGCCCCCAGGGTTTCCGTTTCGTTCTGTTCCAGAACCTTTACGGACTGGATGGTCTGTCCATCCTGTTCAAAAGCCACCTGCAGGACAATATCCCCTGCGTAGCCCTTGGTGCGGACGGTCACTTCGTATCCATTTTCTGTCTGGGAGGCTGATTCGATGCCGTCAGCTCCACTTACATCATATTCTTCTAAAACAGCGGATTCCTCCGCTGTACCGCCGCCTGCAATATCCTGGGATAATGCCCTGGAGCCGGCAATAACGCCGAAGGAGAGGGCGGTCACGATCACCAGTGCGAGAATTCCTCTTAATTCTTTATTTTTCATGGTCTTTCCTCCTAAGCTTTCTTAGTTCCATAGATATGTTTCTTGTAAAGCAGGGACAAAGCGCCTGCGAGACAATTCGCCGTTAGGATTCCAAAGCAGATTCCCTCCGGATAGATACTGAAAATACGGATTGCGGCGGTAATGATACCGGCTGTGACTGCGTAAAGAATTCTTCCGCGCCTGGATACGAACACATAGTCCGTGAGCATGAAGCAGGCTCCTAAGATTAGACCTCCCCCGAAAAGATTCAAGAGGATATCTCCGGTAAAAAGTCCAGATGGTCCGAATACAAAAGTCAGAAGGAGCACCGTAACCACATAGGTAATGGCAGCTTCCGCATTGACAATACCGATATAGCACAGGTAGGCAAAGCCAACCAGGAGAAGAAGCTTACTGGTTTCCCCCAGCGCTCCCGGCGTTTCTCCGAGAAACATCTGCAGATAGCTGTAGCCTGCCTCTGCCCCTGTTTTGGCAGCTCCCAGGACCGTGGCGGAGGAGACAGCGTCCGTGCCAAGGGTTGCGGGAGCGACATACTGCATAACAGCCCCGGGCCATACGACCATGGCAAACAGCCGCCCCATAAGGGCTGGATTTACAAAATTGCTTCCAATGCCGCCAAACATCTGCTTTACGAACAGGATGCTGAAAACGGAAGTCAGGATCACAACCCAGTCGGGAACTGTCACCGGCATGTTAAAAGCCAGCAGGATCCCGGTGACTACGGCGCTGAAATCCCCTGCGGTCACCGGCTTACGGGTAAGCTTTTGCCACAGAAATTCGGTGAGCACGCAGGAGGCAACCGCCAGTACCGTCAGGTACAAAGAGCGGATGCCAAAGAAATAAATGGATCCCAGCAAAGCGGGCATCAATGCGATCGATACATGAACCATGATATTCCGGGTAGTCCGGGGAGTGCGAAGATGCGGTCCCTGGATGGTTCTTTGGTTATTCATGCTTGTTTCACCGCCCTTTCTCTCATTCGCTGCTTAACGATGTCTCTCGCCGAGCGGGTGCGCAAGGTCAGTTCCCTCTTCGCAGGGCAGATGTAGGAGCAGCAGCCGCAGGCAATGCATTCGCTGGCATAAAGCTTTTCGCATAATTCATAATCCCCATTGAGGAAAGCAAAATCAATCTGATAGGGGCTTAAGCCCGCCGGGCATACGCTTTCACAGCCCAGGCAGCGGATGCAGGGCTGCTCCCTGGAGAGGGAATCCTTCAGTACCAGGATACCGGAGGTGTTTTTTGTGATGTAAAAGAGTTCTTCTTCCCCATCCCAGCCGGATGCTGCACAGGGACCTGTCATTGGCCCTCCGGCGATAATGCGGTTCTGCGGTTCTGTCACGCCTCCGCTAAGGGCGATCAGCTCCTTAGCAGAGGTGCCGATGGGAACAAAGTAGTTTCCGGGATGTTTCACGGCCCCGGTAACCGTTACAATCCGGCTGGTAAGGGGAGTATTGCCAAGAACCATGTCCGCGGCAGCGCGGGCAGTTCCCACGTTGGAAACAATGACGCCTACGTCAGCAGGAAGCCCTCCCATGGGAACTTCACGCCCCAGGACAGCCTGGATGAGCTGGCGCTCGCCGCCCTGGGGATATTTGGTGGGAAGGATTTTCAGGGAAACGGATGCTTCATCCTGGAACCCAGAAGCTGTGAGACTGTCCAGAATTTTCTGAAGATTTTCGCAAGCTGCCGGCTTATTGTCCTCCAGGCAGAGATAAGCCTGATTGGCTTTGGAAGCTTTCAAAAGCAGCCTTACGCCGTTTATCAGGGCATACCCCTCCTCGATCATCAGACGGTAATCGCAGGTCAGATAGGGCTCACACTCTGCGCCGTTGATTAGAAGGGCATCAATGGGTTTGTCGGTTTCGTACTTTTTGTGGGTGGGAAATCCGGCGCCGCCCATGCCGGTAAGGCCTCCATTGCGGATTCCGGAGAGGATGTCTTCTCTGGAAATGGAATGAAGGCCGCAAAGCTTGGTACGGTAGTCCGGTTTAGGGATATCTTCCCGGCGTTCGCCTTTCCGTTGGATGATACATGCCAAAAGGCTCCGTCCCATATTGGAGACTTCTTTGACGTCAAGGACAGTTCCGCTCACGCTGGCATGAAGGGGCGCAGCCATAAATGCTTCGGGCTTTCCAATGAGCTGGCCTTCCGAAACGGAATCTCCCGGTTTGACCAGAAATTGGCACTTCCCGCCAAAGGATTGTTCTGACAGGATTGTGACCGTGTCGGGCAAGTAAGGTTTTGTCACGGTGTCCATGGACAGGGCTTTGTCAAAGCCGTCTGTGGGATGGACTCCGCCGGGGAAGGCAGGTTTTCGTTTTGTTCTCATGTCCTGGTTCTCCTCGTTTCTATAATAGATAGTGTGAAAAAAATGTGAACTTTGTCAAAATATTGACAAACAACATGGTATCATAAGGAAAGCGATTTGGCAAGAAAAATTCAACAA
>DVFT01000095.1 GCA_018713105.1 Candidatus Limivivens merdigallinarum
ATACCCTGGCAACTGCCTGGCTTCCCCCAAACCGGAAATACAGGTTGTTCTCATTACCCATAACCTCTGTGTTGGTAATGACTGCCTTCTGCCTGTCCTCACCATAGATCTCCATGTTCTGGGCATCCAGCTTCACATCCTCACCACGGATTCCTAAAACCATCTCTCCCTGCTTTCCATCCAGTTTCCTGATGATGCCTTCCGGCAGAGAAATCTGATTTCCATCCTTAAAACATACCTGACTGTTTTCCACTGTTACATCAAAGAAATTCATCTGCGGGGAACCGATGAAGCCTGCCACAAACTGGTTGACCGGATGATCGTAGAGCTCCATGGGTTTTCCCACCTGCTGGATGACCCCATCCTTCATGATCACAATCCGATCCGCCATGGTCATCGCCTCCACCTGGTCATGGGTAACATAGATCGTCGTAGCCCCCAGCTCCCGGTGTAGCTTGCTGATCTCCGTCCTCATACTCACACGGAGCTTGGCGTCCAAGTTGGACAGCGGCTCATCCATCAGGAATACCTTTTGGTTTTTCACAATCGCTCTTCCCAAAGCCACCCTCTGGCGCTGACCTCCGGAAAGGTTCTTCGGCTTCCGATAACGGTACTCCTCCAATCCCAGGACCCCGATCGCCCAATCTACCTTCTTCTTGATCTCTGCGGAAGGCATCTTCATATTTTTCAGACCGTAGCCGATATTTTTCTCCACAGTCATATGAGGATACAGGGCATAATTCTGGAACACCATGGCAATCCCTCTGTCTCTGGGCGCCACCTCGTTCATCCGCTTTCCGTCAATGTAAAGCTCCCCTCCCGTGATCTCCTCAAAGCCCGCGATCATTCTCAGCGTCGTGGATTTGCCGCATCCTGATGGACCGACAAAAGCGATAAATTCCTTTTCCTCGATCTTCAGGTTAAAGTCGTTGACTGTGTTTTTCTCCGAACCCGGATATTTTTTACAGATATTTTTAAACTCTATAAAGCTCATATTCTCATCCTTCCTTTGATCCTGTTGAGGTAACGCCTTCCACGATCTGTTTGGAAAACAGAGAGTAAATGATGATCACCGGAATCGTCACCAGAGTAATGACTGCAAGGGTTTGTCCCATCGTAGTATTGTCGTTGGACGTGATGGAGTTCAGACCGATCTGGGCGGTCAGAAGGTCACTGGAGGTAAACACCAGGGAGGGCCACAGATAATCGTTCCACACGTTCAGGAATGTAAACACGCTGACGGTCGCTACCACCGTCTTTGACATGGGAAGCACCATGGTGAAAAAGTATTTCACCGGACCGCAGAAATCCAGCTGCGCCGCTTCGTACACGTCGTCCGGCAGGCTGACAAATACCTGCCGGAACAGGAAAATATTAAACGGATTGACGATCATCGGCAGGATATAACCCAACACTGTATTCAAAAGCCCTGCCTTTGCAATGATCAAAAAATGGATCGTGATAACCGTCTCCGTGGGTACAATCAAAAGCATCATAATAATCAGAAGCCATTGTTCCCGGAAGGGGAACGGGATCTTCGCCAACGCGTAACCCGCCAGTCCATTGACGATGATCCCAAGAACGATCAGGATCGCCGCATAGATCAGCGTATTCGCCATATATCTCAAAAAGCTGGTATTGGTAAGGATCTCGATATAGTTTTCGAAAAAGTTCCCGTTCAAAGCCGGCGGGATAAATGCCCGGATGGAATTCATATCCGCCGTGATCGACGCATCCGGCTTAAAGGAGTTGGCAAGCATCCAGATTACCGGAAACAGAAAGAAAATCGACAAAACCAGCAGGAATACCACCAGAACCCAGTTAATTCGTTTTTGCTTTTTTGTGAACATGCTTTCTTCCCTCCTTGTCCTTGGTCAATACGTTCTGGATGATCGTCAGGATGACGACAAATACGGTAAATACGATCGCCATAGTAGACGCCAGACCCATCTCCCAGTTCACAGTACCGGTCTCGTAGATATCGTACACAATGGTATAGGTGGAGTGATCCGGACCGCCTCCCGTCATAACCATGGGCTGTACCAACATTCGGAACGCCCCGATGGTGACCGTGATAAAAACGAACACACAGAGCGGCTTCAGCTCCGGCAGGGTAATGTCTTTGAACTTCTGCCAGCCGCTGGCGTGGTCCATCTCCGCTGCCTCATAAAGCGCCGGGTTAATATTCTGCAGACCTCCCAGAAAAATGATCATCTGATATCCAACACCCTGCCATACGCTCATGATAGCGATGGACGGAAGCGCCTGCTTCGCGCTGTAGATAAACGGCTGCGCGTCGATCCCCAGCTTCATCAACAGAGTGTTCAGAATTCCTTCCGGGCTGTAGATCTGCATCCAGAGGGTGGACACTACCGCAAGGGACATAACCACCGGGATGAAAAACGCCACCTTAAAATATTTCTTGCAGTGGGCTGCATGGTGGATCGCCAGAGCCAAAATCAGTGCGCCGATACACTGCAGCGGTACGATGATCACCACAAATTTCACCGTATTTAAAAAAGAAGTCACGAACAAGTCGTCCTTAAAAATATTGAGATAATTCTCCAGTCCCACGAAGTGGGTCAGCTCCGGGCTCAGCGCAAAATAGTCGGTAAAGCTGAACACAAAGGTCAGCACCATCGGCAGGAACAAGAACAACGTAAGCAATACCAGCGCTGGACCGAAAAATGCCATTCCCATGATTGAATTCTTTTTCTTCATAATGATTACCTTGTATAACGTTCTAGCTTCGCGTTAATCCTTTCTACAGATTTATCCGTCTGTTCCTTTGCATCCTTTCCGCCCAGGGCGATGCTTTCCAAAGCTTCCTGGAAGGAGGTGCTCACCTGCGGATAAACAGGCGTTTTGGGTCTCGGGTGACCGTAATTGCTCAGCTGATTATAAAGCGCGCGGTAATTCTCATCGCTGGTGAAGACATCGATATTCTCAAAGGCTTCATAGGTGGATGGAAAGCTCTTGGCCATTTCCCAGATCCGGATGCCGCTCTCCACGCCGCTCATCCACTTCACCAGCTCTGTCGCCCCTTCGATGTCACTGGCTTTTGAGGAAGCCGCAAACGCCCAGGATCCGGTAGGCGTGTAGGTTCCTCCGTTCCAGTTGTCACTGACCACATAGGGCGCCACGCCCAGATTGATATCCGGGTAGCTCTGGTAGATGGTATTGACCTCCCACGCCCCGTCGAACTTAAACGCTGCTCTGCCGCTTTCAAACAGATGGTCAATGGGCGCTTCCGACATATATTCTTTTTCCACTACATTCCGGAAAAACTGGAAGGCTTCCACCGTCTGATCTGAGTTGAAATAGCCGTCCACCGTCAGTCCATCCTCACTTACCAAATCTCCCCCATTTGACCAGACAAAGGGTGCAAAGTAGTAGATGCTGGATTCGCCTACGGGGAAAGTCATATCCAATGGGTAACCGCCCTTCTCTTCCATAATGGGTTTCAAGGTTTCCAGGATATCCAGGAATTCACTCCAGGTCCAGGGATGATCTGCGTCCGGCACTTCAATACCGGCTTCTTCAAGGATATCCTTGTTATAGTAGAGACCCACGCTGGATTCCATCACGCCCAAGGCGTAAAGCTGATCCTGGTAGGTGCCCTGTTCAATGATAGACGGCAGATAAATACTCTTCTCATCCTCCGTAAGCTCCGCCAACGGCTGGATGATCCCGTTAGCTGCATACGCCGCCACATTAGGCCCGTCCACCGTCAGTACATCCGGCAATCCACCCGCCATCACGGAAGCGTTCACCTTATCCGAGTATCCTCCTCCGCTGTCATTTCTGGGAATAAATTCGATATCCGCAAAATAGGTACCGTCATATTCCTCATTAAAGCGTTCCACCGATTCACGATAAGCCTGCCCTTCCTCAGTGTCCTCGATGGAGTGTACCCAGATGGAAAGGTACCCCTCCCCCTCGTCGTATCCAGCTATCTCTCCCGGTCTCACCTGCTTTTTCTGACATCCGGTGAGACAGCCTGCCGCCAACAGGGCGCCCGCAAGACACAACAGCCGTTTCTTCATCTTGGCTCCTCCTTTATTTTTATTGTTTCATAACCGATAACTTTACCGATTAAGTAACCGGTTACTTTAGTTTTAATAATAATCCCTCACACTATACTTGTCAATACTGTCTTCCATTTTCGTCATTTCTTCCATTTTCGTCATTTCTTCCATTTTTCTTCCGCATTTTTTGTACATTTCCAACATAACCGGTCTCGTAACCGGTTATATTCAGGTTGATTTCTATTTTTTCTTTTGTTATACTGCTTTTAAAAGGAAGCTGGGCAATCTTTTGGGATCCAGCAACGCCGCAACACCATTCAGAAAGAAGATGAACCGCTATGAACAAAAAACGTGTAACTTTCGCGGACATTGCCGAATATACTCATTTTTCAAAAACTACGATTTCCAGATATTTCAATAATCCGGATTCCCTCACTCTGGAAAATCAACAAAAAATCGCCGATGCCCTAGTTGCTTTGGACTACCAGGAAAACAAGGTTGGAAGAATCCTTGCCAGTGGCAGGACGGAATTCGTCGGCGTCATCATTCCCAACCTCTATATGCACTATTACTCGGAGATGCTTAATCAGCTGCTTGCCACCTACGAGACCTATGGATACAAATTTCTGGTCTTTGCCGGAAATTCCAAAAAGGACGTGGAGGAACAGTACCTGAAGGAGCTGCTCGCCTACAACATCGAAGGCTTGATCATGCTAAGCCCTACGATTCCTTCTAAGGAGCTCGCCTCCTATCAGATTCCCATTGTGGGAATTGAGCGCGAGGATGAAGAGATCTGCAGCGTCAACACTGACAATTATATGGGCGGCGTTCAGGCTACCAGCCTTCTCCAGAAAAGCGACTGCGACCTTGTCATCCACATCAACGCGGATGTCCCGGAGACTACGCCTGCCCATGGACGGATCCGGGGCTTTCTGGATATCTGCCGGGAATTTGAGCTTCCTCATAAGCTGATCCTCAAAGATCTAGGAGATTCCTACGAGGAAAACCAAAAACATCTGACGGACATCTTGAATTCTCTGGAACAGGAGTATCCTCAAAAGAAAAAAGGTATTTTCATGCCCAACGATACCCACGCCAACGTCCTGCTGAATCTTTTGTTTCAGCGCTATGGCTGCCTACCGGATACCTACCGCATCATTGGCTTTGACAACTCCCCTATTTCTCGGGAAGCCGTTATCCCTATCAGCACAGTAGGGCAGCAGATTCCGCTGATTGCCAAGGAAGCCATGGCGCTTCTGACCCTTCAGATGAACGAACGAAAAAAAAGAAAACCTATCCCCCTGGAAGCTCCCATCCACAAGATTATCCCCCCGGTGCTCATCCGCCGCGCTACCACAGACGGAATTTCCGGAAAAACAGGTATCCCAGACGCTTTTCAAATCCCTAACCATCCGCCAAAAGGAGGCACCCGTTAATGATCCGAAGTTTGACTCCCCAAGACCTTAATACCGTGATGCAGATCTGGCTGGAAGGGAATCTGGAGGCACATGCTTTTATCCCCGAAGCATACTGGAAATCCAACGTCCCTCTGGTCCGGGACCAGCTTCAGAGCGCTGAAGTCTGGGTTTACGAAAAAAATGGGGCACTGCTGGGCTTTGCCGGGATGCAGGGAGATTATCTGGCTGGAATCTTTGTAAAAAAAGAGGCGCGTTCCATGGGAATCGGGCGAGAGCTTTTAACTCATCTGAAAGAACTCCATCCAGTTCTGACCCTGCATGTCTATGAGAAGAATCACCGTGCAGTGGATTTTTACCGGAGGGAGGGGTTCGTGATTGCGGCGGAAGAATTGGATTCCGGCACCGACGAGAGGGAGCTTACCATGAGCTGTATTTTTGCCATGTAAACAAACATCTGGAGCGCAGACCAAACCTCTATCTGTGCTCCAGATGTTTTATCTCTCCTGGATGGTAACGTCTACTTGATCTCCGACCCCTTTTCCGAATTCTGCCCGGATGTCATATGGGAAGCGCACATAGGCGCCGTTTCTGTCCGTCGGTTCAATGACCGCTCGATACTGATATTTCTTTTGATTCACTCTCATTTCCTCACTACAGAGATACGCTGCTGAATATGGCTGCCATTCACCGCCTCATCAATCATAGCAATCGCATAGTCCGCATAACTAATGATGCTTTCCCCTCTGCTGTTCAGGGTCAGCTCTTCTCCGCCCAGGATGTATGTTCCGGTGCGTTCGCCTTCCGCCTGGAAATCACCTGCGGGGCTTACATAGGTCCATTTCACGTCGCTGCGGCTGCGAAGCTCCGTCAATGCTTTTGCCATGGCAGCGGCAAGCGGCTTGAATGCATCCGGGAAGCCCGCTCCTTCTGAAACGGTGGCAGTGTGCTCCGGATTCACATACAGGCTTCCAGCGCCGCCCACAACCAGAAGCCGTGTGTCGGTTCCGCTCAAAAGATCGCACAGATGCTTTAAGGAAGTGCTGTGAAGCGGCAGGGTCTCTTCCGTCCACGCTCCGAACGCATCGATCACCACGTCAAAGCCTGCCAGGTCGGCGGCTGTCAGATCAAAAAGATCCTTCTCGATTACCTTTAAAGCGGCGGAATGATTTTCCCCACGTACCACTGCGGTCACATCCAGCCCTCTGTCTGCTGCTTCCTTCACGATCAGTTTTCCAGCTTTTCCATTTGCACAAACAACTGCGATTTTCATTTCCATTACCAGTCAAAAACCCCGCAGCAAGCTACGGGGCATCAAACTTGCTGCGCAGCAGAGCTGCGGGGTATTTGACCCTCGCGGCAGTCGCCAAATGGACATGCAAGCATGTCCGCTTGGCTCGTTGCTCGCGGGA
>DVFT01000096.1 GCA_018713105.1 Candidatus Limivivens merdigallinarum
GACAGTTCTCCGATGTAATCCCCTACCAGAATCACGTTCCGTATCTCCCGCTCCTTGATGTACAGCTTTTTAAAACTCATGATCTCGCCGCTGATCAGCTCTTCCACCAAGGATTCAAAATGACCGTAGGAATGCTCCAACGCGGCCACTTTCTCCCGGATCCGTAAGTTTCCAATCCTGATATTCTGAGTGGTCACCAGGCTGTCCTTGTCAAACAAGGAAATCTGGATACTTCCCCCTCCCACATCCACAATGGCAGTTCCCTTCTGAATGATCTTGTTAAACTCGTTTGCTTTAGAGGCAATGGACTTGTAGTCCAGAAATCTCTGCTCTGAATTTCCTAAGACCTCGATCTTAAGCCCCGTCCTTTTTTCCACGTAGTCCAGAAGGATTACCCGGTTCCTCGCCTCGCGGAAAGCGCTGGTGGCATAAGCACGGTACGCCGAAACCTGATACCCTTTCATGATGGAGACGAAATCCAGGAGCACGGTGCAGAGCTCCTCCACCTTTTCATTGCTGATCTTTCCGGTAGCGTAGGTATCCTTCCCGATCTCCAGCCGGTGGCGGATACAGTCCAGCTCCCTCATCCCCTTTGCCTTACTGAGCTCAAATACTTTGAGCTCCAATTCCGAGGAACCAATATCTATGGCTCCAAATAACGTATACTGCATAGCCTCCTCCTACTGTCAAACAATCAAATCTGCTGTCCCAGCAGATAGTCAATAAACTGCTGCGCGGTCCGGCCGGACAGACCTCCGTGCTGAAGCTCCCACTGGTTCGCTTTCAAAAGCAGCTCTTCCTTCGGAAGCTCAATGTCATGCTTCCTCGCCAAGGTTGTCACGATATTCTGGAATTCCTTTTTATCCGGAGCGCCAAAGTAAATGGTGACGCCGAAGCGATAGACCAGGGACAGCTTCTCTTGTACCGTATCAGAAGAATGGATATCGTCACCCCTCAGGTCATTCTTGTCGCTGAAGCTCTCCCGAACCAGGTGGCGGCGGTTGCTGGTCGCGTAAATCAGGATATTGTCCGGCTTTTTCTCCAGCCCCCCTTCG
Organism: Candidatus Limivivens merdigallinarum; assembly: GCA_018713105.1. Lineage (GTDB taxonomy): Bacteria > Bacillota > Clostridia > Lachnospirales > Lachnospiraceae > Limivivens > Limivivens merdigallinarum. The sequence continues at coordinate 1,056 of DVFT01000096.1, forward strand.
ATGACTGCTTTCAGGTACTTATATTCAATCTCAAACTCCTCAAAGGACAGGTCATCCATATATATAATGAAGCGATAGTTCCGGTTCTTGATCTGGGCGATGACATCGTTCAGATCCTGGAACTGGTGCTTGTATACCTCAATGATCCGGAGCCCTTTCTCATAATATTCATTCAGAATGCCTTTGATGCTGGAGGATTTGCCCGTCCCCGCGTCTCCAAAGAGCAGACAGTTGTTTGCCCGTCTTCCATGTACAAAAGCTTCTGTGTTGTCAATGAGCTTTTTCTTTGGGATCTCATATCCCACCAAATCGTCCAGATGGACATGAGCAATCTTGGTGATGGGAACAATCTCCACCCCGTCCTCCCCGTGGGCGATACGGAAGGCTTTGTGAAGCCCCAGCTTGCCCACGCCAAAATCTTTATAAAACCTGGTCAGATCCTCTTTGAACTTCTCCGTGGAAGCCTCGCTGCCCAGCTTTTTGCTAAGCTCCAAGATGCGGTCGCGGATCCTCTTGTTGAACATTTTTCCCTGGGTATCCACATTCTGGTAATGGGAAATCATGGAAAAGCAGCTGGTATGGAGGCACTTCTCAAGCGTATCAAAATCAAAGTCGTAGAGTTCCTTGAAAATCTCCAGATCATGGTAGGCGAGCTGATTGATGCTGCCTTCCACCTCTCCGCGGATCTCACAAGCCATGCTGTAGCTGTTCTCATTGTTCACGAGAAGGTAGGTCAGGTAATTGTGCCACAGGTTGTCCTCAAATCCGTAGCTGCCCGCCAGCGCCACCAGCCCATGGATGCACTGGTAATAGAGAGGCAAAAGTTCCTCTCCCTGTTCCCGGCAATGATCCATGATAAAGCACAAATCCTCAAGAATCTCCCCGTTCTCAAAATCCCGGTATACAATCAATTCCTTTATCCGTGTCACCTTTTCTTCCCCGCTTCCATCAGTAATTTCCCAGAATTTTCATATTTTTAGCCTCTTCCCGGATTCCCCTGAGCGCGTTTTTCACGGCGCCGTCATTCAAATTGCCCTCGAAATCCAGGAAGAACCGGTATTCCCAATTTCTGCCCACGATGGGACGGGATTCAATCTTCGTCATGTTCAGATTGTTGTAAATGAAATGGGAAAGGATATTGTAGAGGCTTCCGCTCTTGTGGGGCACCTCAAAGCAGATGCTGATCTTGTTGGCATTCCACTTGAAGATCCTCTGGTTCGTCACAATGATGAACCGGGTGGAGTTCGCCTCATTGTCGTAGATATCCTTTTTGAGAACTTTCAGCCCGAAGCATTCTCCCGCAAACGCCGACGAGATGGCTGCCCTGGTCTTGTCTTGGTCGTCCCGGACTTTTTTTGCCGCTGCAGCCGTATTCTCCATGGGCACCTGTTTCCACTCCCTGTGACTTCTCAGGAAATCCTTGCACTGGGAGAGTGCCTGGGGATGGGAGTAAACCTCCCTGATATCAGAAAGCTCGGCATCCGGAAGTCCCAGAAGATTGTGCTCGCAGCGGATGATCTGCTCTCCCACAATATAATTCTCAAATTCCACCAGAAGGTCGTACATATCATTGACACTGCCCGCCGTGGAATTTTCAATAGGCAGTACTGCAAAATCCGCAGAGCCTTCTGCGATCGCCTCCATCGCATCCCTCCAATGGGGCACATGGAAAGAGGTAATGTCCTCGCGGAAAAACTGCTTCATGGCCGCCTGACTGTACGCCCCTTCTACTCCCTGATATACCACACGGACCTTGGATCGTTCGATCTCATCCACCGCAATAAAGGGCAGTCTCCCGATCACGCCGTTTTTTGCCAAAAGCTGATACTGGAGCTTTCTGCTCATGGACATAATCTGCGTAAACAGCTCCTCAATCCCATGGCGGTTGAAGTCGTTCTTCGCCATCCCAGTGACTGTCTTGATCTTCTCCCGCTCTCTTTCCTGGTCAAATACCTTTTTCCCTGTGGAGATCTTGTAGTCTGCCACCTCCTCGCTGATCTTCATGCGCTCCTGGAAGAGGGATACCAACTCTGTGTCGATCTCGTCAATTTTGTCCCGCAAGTTTTTCAGTTCTTCCATCGAGTTCTCCTTTCATCTGGGCAATCGTCTGGTTCAATACCGGATGCCGAAGCCAGGGTGCGAGCTCCATCATCGGATTCAGCACAAAATCCCGGTTCTGCATGTCAATATGCGGAATGTGAAGCTTCTCCGTATCAATCACTTCCCCGTCGTAAAAGAGGATATCCAAATCCAACGTCCTGGATCCCCAGTGTACGGTCCGCTCCCTTCCGTGATCCGCCTCGATCCGGTTCAGCACAGCCAAAAGCTCCTCCGGGGTGAGAAGCGTCCGAAGTTCTACGGCGCCGTTCAAAAACTCACCCTCTGCCACCCCGCCATAGGGGGCAGTCCGAATCAGGCTGGAGACCTTTCTCACCTCGATGTCTTCCTCCTGATTTAATTCCCGGATAGCAGACCGGATTGTGGCTTCCCGGTCACCCATATTGGATCCCACTGCCACATATGCCCTGTGCCAGCCTCTCTCAATCTCCACAGAAACGGTCTTCAGCGGCAGCTTGACCGGTGCCCAGGGCTTCTTAAGCTCCAGATGCACCTTCTCCACCATCGGGTAAGTCAAAAGCAGCATCCGGCATACATGCTCCGCCGCCGCTTCGATCAGCTGATAGGTATTGGCCTCCATAAATTCCTTGATCCTTGCGCTGGCTTCCCCGTAGTTGACCGATTTTGTCAGATCATCCGTCTTTCCGGCTTCCCTTGTCTCCAGAAACAGGGTCACGTCAAACACAAACTTCTGCCCCAGAACCGTCTCCTCCGGATACACTCCGTGGTTCAGGAACAATTCCAGGTCTCTGATATGTATCTTATCCATGGGTTTCTCTCCTATTTATTCAAAATTGCCTTTGTCATCCTAATCGCCCTTACATTCTCCTTCACATCGTGAACCCGGAACATACTGCATCCCTTCATCACGCCGATCACCGAGGTGGCGATGGTCCCCTCCAGACGTTCCGAGGGCGGAAGATTCAACGTTAAGCCAATCATGGATTTTCTGGAGGTTCCCAGAAGCACTGGATATCCAAGCGTCTGAAGCTCCTCCAGATGGTTCATAACGGTAAGGTTCTGCTCATAGGTGAGCCCGAATCCAATTCCCGGATCCAGGATGATCTGATCGTCCGAGATTCCCGCCTGCTTTGCCAGAGCGACGCTTTCTCTGAGCTCATCCAACAGTTCCTCCATCAGATTTTGGTAATCCGTATTGTCCCGGTTATGCATCAGGCAGCAGGGAAGCTGATATTTGGCGATCACAGACGCCAAACGTGCGTCTCCCTTCAGCCCCCAGATATCGTTGATCAGATCCGCGCCTGCCTCCACTGCCGCCTCTGCCACTGCGCTCTTATAAGTATCCACAGAAACCGGAATGTCAAACTCCTTTTTTACCATTTCGATTGCGGGAACCACCCTGGCAATTTCCTCCTCGTCAGAGATCCTGCCAAAACCCGGTCTGTTGGACTCCCCTCCAATGTCGATAATGTCCGCTCCTTCCCGGATCATATCCTCCACATGACGTCTGGCTGCCTCCAGCTCGTTCCATTTGCCCCCATCGGAAAAGGAATCCGGGGTAACGTTCAGGATTCCCATCACGAAGCATTCCTTTTTTAAGTCAAACTCTCTATTTCCGATTTTCATCTGTCTGTCCTCTCTAATATCGAAGTTCTAAATTTTTCTTTTCTCTGCTCCAGTCACATTCCTTCTCCGCCGGACAGGCAAAGCAGCTTCTGGAAAGCTTGTCCGCCCGGTAGATAAGACCGGAAAGATTTTTTTCCTGGGAAGTCTCTGGATTCCGATGATTTCGGATCGCAGCCAGGATTTCCCGGCGTTCCCTTTGGTCAAATCCCGTCTCCTCCATGATCTTGTCCGCAATCGGGATGCTTGTCTCCTGATGGGGTGTCCCCGTCTGGTATTGGATGTGCCTGCCGATATCGTGGAGCAGAGCTGCCGCGTAGACCCATTCCTTTGGAACGCCCAGTCCCTCCTCCAGATTAAAAAGATAGGCCAGTCTTGCCACATCTAAAAAATGTGTCATGTCATGGCCGCAAAAAATCCTTGTCCTCTCCCAGCCAGCGATCTGGGAGAGACAATCTCTATATAAAGGATGTCTTAAAATCAAATTAACCCGTTCCATCACCGTTCGACCATCCGAAAGAAAGTATTCTGGAGCTTTTCATCTTCCGCAAACACTCCGCGGGTCGTGACAGTCACCGTCTTGGATCCCGGCTTCTTGATCCCGCGCATGGTCATACAGGTATGTTCTCCTTCGATCATGACCATCACTCCCTTTGGATGCAGATTCTCCATGAACGCATCCGCAATCTGAGCCGTCAGTCTTTCCTGGAGCTGCAGCCGTTTGGCAAAAACCTCCACGGTCCGGGCGATCTTGCTCAGTCCCACCACAGTGCCATCTGGTATATAAGCCACATGAGCCTTTCCAAAAAACGGCAGCATATGATGCTCGCACATCGAATAGAAGGTAATGTCTTTCTCCAGAACCATATCATCACTGTCCACCTGAAAGCGCTTTGCCAGATGGACTGCGGCATCCTCATGCATCCCCCCTACAATCTCCTCATACATCCGTGCAATCCGGTTAGGAGTTTCCAGAAGCCCTTCCCTGTTGATATCTTCCCCGATCCCCTCAAGGATCAAGCGCACTCCCTGTTCAATCATCTCGTGATTCATTTTTTATCTCCTTCTATCTTCACAGCTTTCTCAAACTCCCCTAAAAATGAGAGCGAACCGAAAGCTAATATAATGTCCTCTTTCTCTGCCGCATCCAGATTGTCTCTGACAGCTTCCTTGATACTGTCCGCGCAGCGTACATCCTGTACATAGGGTTCCCATGCCTGACAATAGAGTTCCTTTTTGAGCGCCCTGGGATTTCCCGGAGTCTCGATCACCGTCACCTTCCTGGCATAGGGTGCCATGATCCTGATGATCTTTTCGTACTCCTTATCCTGAAACACTCCCGTAATATAACAGAGCTTTCTGCCTTTAAAATACTGCTCGATAGTCTTTCGAAGGCACAGGGCTGCGTCCTCGTTGTGTGCTCCGTCCATAAAGATCAGCGGTTCTTTTCTAAGCAGCGTAAAACGTCCCCGCCAAACCGTATGTCTCATGCCCTGTCTCAAAGCCTCTTCCGAAATATCAAAGCCCATCTCCCGAAGCGCATGAACCGCTTCCACTGCAAGCGCCGCGTTCTGGATCTGATAGGTTCCCAAAAGGGAAATGACCAGATTCTCTTCTTTCTTATAAGAAAAGCTTTGGAAATCGAATCCAAAACGGACATCCCGGATCTCTGATTCGTCCATGACGCGGATCCTGCACCGCCGTTCACATGCCGTCTGAAGCAGAACCTCCATCGCGTCTGGCTTTTGCTGCAGAGTGACTAAGGTTGTCCCTTCCTTGATGATGCCCGCCTTGCAGGCTGCGATTTCCTTCAGATTGTTTCCCAACACCCCCAGATGATCCAGGCTGATTGCTGTGATCACCTCCAGCATGGTAGTGGTCACCACATTGGTGGCATCCTGATCTCCTCCCATGCCGGTCTCCAACACCACGATGTCGCACATCTTCTCCTTAAAATAAAGGAAAGCCAGCGCCGTCTCGATCTCAAAGGCGGTAAGAGTGATCCCCTCCTGCTCCAGCCGGTCGGCTTCCCCTCGGATCCTGGTGGTCAGCCTGGCATAAGCCTCTTTCTCTATATATTCTTCGTTTACCTGAATCCGTTCCCGGTAGGCGAACAGCGTAGGGGAACAGTAGCGCCCGACCCGGTACCCGGCTTCTTTCAAAATGGTGGAAAGGAAAGCTAGCACGGAGCCCTTTCCGTTGGTACCCGCCAGATGAATGAACCTCAGGTCATTCTGCGGATTTCCCAGACGTTCCAGGAGCGTCCGTATCGATTCCAAGCCAAGTACACTTCCGTATTTAGCCACATTGTCTAAATATACTCTTGCCTCTTCGTAATTCATTTTTTCCTCCCGAAGTATACTTTCTGTATTAACTAGTAATTATAGTATATCGCCTTCTTTTTTTCAAGGCTTCCTTCCCTTCTTCCATATTGTTTTCAAATAAAAACAAACCGGGATGTATAAAACTTCCAGAACCCGGGCATCTATATCCTATGAGTAAACGATTTTTTCAGTGCGGGATCCTGGGGCTGGCTTTGGAGATCCTATGGACCGGCTTTCTCTCCTTCCGGAAACGGGAGAGGAAGCTCACCGGCCAGTCTTCCCTTTGGATGTTTCCGATTTACGGCTGCGCTGCCCTGATTGCCCCGATTTCCCGCCTCCTCAAACACAGTTCCATCCTGGTGCGCGGCAGCCTCTACACCGTCCTGATCTTTTCCGTAGAGTTCGTGACCGGAACTCTGCTGAAGCGCAAAGGCGCCTGTCCCTGGGATTATGGGGACGCCAAGTACAACATCGACGGTGTCATCCGTCTGGACTATGCCCCTCTCTGGTTTCTCATGGGGCTGCTCTATGAGAAAATTTCCCTTTGAAAAGACCACAAAGCATAAGCCCTGTGGTCTTTTCCCAGAAGGTCCTGTATCAATGATCACCCAGCCCATCCATCTCTGACAGATCGTCCGGGCTGCCGATGTCCTGTGTCTTCAGAGTCTTTCTCTTCATCCGCTGCTCCTCAGATGCCGCCAGGATAAAATTCTTGATCTCCTTGGCATGGCGGATATGCTTCAGCTCCAGAACCGGATGGGTGGTATCTCCCCCATAGCACTTCACCGTGCCAAGCCCGAAGATCCGTTCCAGCAGGGAAACACATAGCTTCGTATCCACCACCTTGTACATATAGCAGTCGTCCTCATCCCTGTGAAGAAGACCGGCGTCTATGGTGATAAACTCCTCATTGACTGTGTATGTGGTAAACGTAAAGGGCAGCCCGAAGAATACCCATCTCTTCTTCTCCTTATAAGTCATCGTCTTCCTCCTTTGCTTTCCTCCCATTATATCATATCCCAATAAAAAAGCAAAAGTTTTCTTGCAATTACCATGGGATTGGTATATGATAGAAAAAATAGCAAAAGCAGAGAAAGGTAAAGGTATATCTATGAGACATTTAATGAGTCCTTTGGATCTGTCGGTAGAAGAACTGGACAAGATCCTTGATTTGGCAAATGACATCGAGGCACATCCCGAAAAATATGCTCATGCCTGTGCCGGCAAAAAACTCGCTACTCTTTTCTATGAACCAAGCACACGTACCCGTTTAAGCTTCGAAGCTGCAATGCTGAATCTTGGCGGCTCTGTACTTGGTTTTTCTTCGGCTGATTCCAGCTCTGCAACGAAGGGAGAGAGCGTGGCGGATACCATCCGCATGATATCCTGCTATGCAGATATCGCAGCGATGCGCCATCCCAAGGAAGGCGCCCCCATGGTAGCGGCAGCGAAATCCGGGATTCCTGTCATCAATGCCGGAGACGGCGGCCATCAGCATCCGACCCAGACCCTCACCGATCTTCTGACGATCCGTTCCCTGAAAGGGCGTCTTAGCGGCCTGACTATCGGTCTGTGCGGCGACCTGAAATTCGGGCGTACCGTCCACTCTCTCATCAATGCGCTGGTTCGCTACGAAGGCATCCGCTTCGTGCTGATTTCCCCCGAGGAACTCCGCCTGCCCGACTACATCCGTGAAGATGTTCTGGAGCGGAACCACGTACCCTACACAGAGGTGGTACGTCTTGAAGAGGCGCTTCCCACCCTGGATCTTCTCTATATGACCCGTGTCCAGAAGGAACGCTTCTTCAATGAAGAGGACTACGTCCGCATGAAGGATTTCTATATCCTGGACAAGAAAAAAATGAAGCTTGCCGGTCCTGACATGCTGATCCTCCATCCCCTTCCCAGAGTCAATGAGATCTCCGTGGAGGTGGACGACGATCCCAGGGCTGTCTATTTCAAGCAGGCACAATACGGCGTCTACGTCCGTATGGCATTGATTCTTACTTTGTTGGAGGTGAAAGTATGTTAAGTGTAGGTCAGATCAACGAAGGCTTTGTCCTGGATCATATCGAAGCCGGAAAAAGCATGGAAATCTATCATTACCTGAAACTGGACCGCCTGGACTGCTGCGTTGCCATCATCAAGAACGCCCGCAGCAATAAGATGGGCAAGAAGGACATCATCAAGGTGGAATGCTCTCCCAAGATGCTGAAGCTGGATGTCTTAGGCTTCATTGACCACAATATCACCGTCAACATCATTGAGGACGGCAAGATCATTGAGAAAAAGGTTCTGAAGCTTCCAAAACAAATCGTTAATGTCATCAAATGCAAAAATCCCCGCTGTATTACATCCATCGAGCAGGGATTGGATCAGGTATTTGTATTGGCAGATGAAGAAAAGGAAATCTACCGCTGCAAATACTGTGAAGAGAAATACCGCAGCAACCGGAAATAGCTGTGCATCATCCTGCCGGCGCTTTCTTTTCAGAAGAAGGCGCCGTTTTTCTTATGCCCTGCATGTTTCCTGCTGCCCGCCGTATTCCCGACAAAGCTTCATGAAGGCTTTCATATTAGGCGTCACGTATTTGCTCCTGTGGCAGATCATGTTCAGGTTCCGTTCCAGCGGCTTCGCCAGCGGCACCTCTGCGATGGTTCCCTCCTCAATATCCTTTTTCACCAGGAGCCTTGGCAGAATGGCGACGCCGATCCCGGCTGCCACGCCCCTTACGATCGCCTGAGTGCTGGCGCTCTCCCAGAGCGGACGGACAGCCATCTGCTGTTCGGAAAAACATGCCTCCAGCATCTCCCTTCCCGCGCTCCCTTTCTCCCGCATCAGAAATGGATACCGGGCAATCTCCGAAAGCGTCACCTCTCTAAGCCTGGTCAGGGGATGGTCCGGCGCCGTGACCGCACACAGGGAATCCCGCATAAACGGCATGGAATCCAGATCCGGATTATCCGGGCTGCTCTCAATCAGCCCCAGGTCGATGGTATTGTTGAGAATGTGTTCCTCGATCACTGCCGATTTGTCGATGATCACCTCAATCCTCAGTTTTGCGAATTCTTTCTGATAGCGCTGTATCAAAACCGGAAGGATGTGGGTTCCGATGGTAATACTCGCCCCCAGCCGGAGCTTTCCCAACGTATCCCAGTTCCGGATTTTCTTCTCCATCTCCTCGAACAGATCCACGATATGTATGGCATATCCGTAAAATTCCTTTCCCGCCTCCGTCGGCGTGATCCCCCTGCCGATCCTCTCAAACAGGCTGACGCCGTAATACTCCTCCAGTTCCCGGATACACAGGCTGACCGACGGCTGTGCCAGGTGGAGCTCCCTGGATGCTTTCGTGATGCTGCTGTGCCGGAATACCGCGACAAAGATCTTCATATGCCTTAGCGTCAATCATGCCCCCTCCTCTCACAATTCATAATAAATTTATTATACATTTTATATAATAATACTATTTTACATATGTTTCAATCCCTTGTATACTGACCTGGAAGGAGGAAACATTGAAATGAACGATAAGAAAAACGTACTTCTGAAATTATTTATCTCGACCTTGTATCTGAGCGCCTTCACATTTGGAGGCGGATACGTGATCGTCACCCTGATGAAAAAGAAATTCGTGGATCAGTATCATTGGATCGAAGAGGATGAAATGCTGGATCTCATCGCCATCGCCCAGTCCTCCCCCGGCGCCATTGCCGTAAACGGAGCCATTGTGGTAGGCTACAAACTGGCGGGCATGGTCGGCGCCCTCGTGGCAATCATCGCCACGATCATCCCCCCGTTCGTCATCATTTCCCTGATTTTTGTTTTTTATAACGCGTTCCGCACGAACCTGATTGTCAGCAGGATGCTGGAAGGGATGCAGGCAGGCGTTGGCGCTGTGATCGCCGTCGTCGTCTATGAGATGGCATGCGGCATTGTGCAGGAAAAAAGCACCGCATCCATCGTCATCATGTGCGGTGCCTTTCTTGCTGCCTGTGTCTTTGACATCAATGTCGTCATCATCATTCTCGTGTGCGCCCTCATCGGCATAGTGCGCACCTTGATCCAGAAAAGGAGGAACGCCAAATGATCTATCTTCAGCTGTTTGTGAGCTTCCTGCAGATTGGTCTCTTCAGTTTCGGGGGGGGATATGCGGCAATGCCGCTGATCCAGGACCAGGTGGTCACCGGCCATCATTGGCTGACCATGGCGGAATTTACCGACCTGATCACCATCTCCCAGATGACCCCCGGTCCCATTGCCATCAATTCCGCCACTTTCGTGGGGATCAAGATCGCAGGAGTCGGAGGAGCCTTGGTTTCCACCCTGGGCTGCATCCTGCCCTCCTGCATTATCGTCACCTGCATCGCCAGGCTTTACCTGAAATACCGCAATATGTCTATGCTTCAGGGGATCTTAGGTTCCCTTCGCCCAGCGGTGGTCGCCATGGTGGCTTCCTCCGGGATTTCCATCCTGATCTCCTCCTTCTGGGGCAGTGAGGCAGCCATCGTACTGAAAAATACCAACCTTGTTCTCGTCGCCGTCTTCCTCCTCTGTGTGGTTCTCCTGAAGAAATTCAAGATGAACCCGATCCTGGTCATGGTTCTTGCCGGTGTCATCAATACCCTCTTCTCCTTCCTGCCCATCTGACTGGGAGGGAGGAACGTACTGGCACACCTAAATCCCGTTCTTACGATCTTGTCTATAGCTGAAAGCAGCCTCCGCCGATGAATTCCCTCAACAGGGAATTCGTCGGGATGGTGTCGCTTGGGATTCCCACGAAATAATCCAGGAATTTCAAAAGCCTCTTTGCTTCCTGGTATTCCGGTTCCTCCTTGTCGATTCCGAACAAGAGGGGTTCTGCATATAATTTCAGGACAGCCAGCTCATAGATCAGGGCAGAGTTGAACATGACGTCCGCTTCCTCCTGGAATGGGAAAATATACTGCTCCTCTCCTCTTCTCACCGAAGGCCACATAGCAATGGTGTTTTTTGCCGAAGTGCCCCTCGTCCTTGCATCCCGGACGATCCTGCGGATCAGCCTGCCGTCCGTCGTGGGGATCCGGTTGTGTTCATCGATGTTCAGCTGGGTCAGCGCACTGATGTAGATCTTAAATTTCCGATCCTTATCCAAAGAATAGGAAAGCCTGTCATTTAGACAGTGAATCCCCTCAATAACCAGGATATCCTCTTTCCCAAGCTTCTTGTATTTTCCCCGGTACTCCCGCTGCCCGGTCTTGAAGTTAAAGGTGGGAAGCTCCACCCTCTCACCTCGAAGCAGCGCCTGCATATCCCGGTTGAACAGCTCCATGTCAATGGCTTCCAGGCATTCGAAATTCAGCTTTCCCTCCTCATCCTTCGGCGTATCCTCCCTGTTCAGGAAATAATCGTCTACTGGTATCGGATGGGGACGAAGCCCGTGGGCGGACAGCTGAATGGACAAACGGTGGGAAAACGTCGTCTTGCCCGAGGAAGACGGTCCTGCGATCATGACCAGCTTTTTCTCCGGATTTTCCGCAATCCTTGCAGCAATCTCCGAAATCTTACCCTCCTGGAGCGCCTCATGGATCAACACCAGCTCCCTGGCATCCTTGTGGACAATATAATCATTCATATCCCCTACGGTCTCAATGTCCAGCATCCTGCTCCACTCCAGAGACTCCTTCTGCACCAGATAGATCTTTTTCTGGGGAAGGAAGGAACCGATCTTCTCCGGTTCCTTTCTGGTGGGGAACTGCAGGACAAAGCCATCCTCGTAAAGCTGCAGCCCAAAATAGTTCAGATAGCCCGTATGGGGAACCATATATCCATAAAAATAATCTTCAAAGCCATCCAAGCTGTAAAGGTTGACTCTGGAAACCCTCCGGTAATGGAAGAGTTTTTCCTTGTCCGCCATCCCGTATTTCCGGAACAGCGCAATGGCATCATCGGTGTGGACGCTGCGTTTTTCAAAAGGAATCTCCCGGTCGATCAGGCGCTTCATCTCTGCCTCCACCTCTTCCAGGAAGGCTTCGTCCAGTTTTGCATTTCCCTGAAAAGTACAGTAAAACCCATTGCCCACGGCAAAATGGACTCCCACCCGTTCCACATTCCGGTGACCGGCTACATGATACACAGCTTTCAGCATCACCAGAAGCATGCTTCTTCGGTAAGTATCGAAGCCCTCTTTGTCCTTCGTCGTTACAAAACGGATCTCGCAGCTTTTTTTCAATCTGTGATACAGCTCCTTCAGGCTTCCGTTCATGTATACCAGCACGATCCTGTGTCCATAATCTTTCTGGAAATCAGCTGCAATCTGTTCATACGTAGTCTCCCTCGGATATTTGTATTCCTTTCCCTCAATCGTTACCGTAAACATTCTTTCTTCTGCCATGGAAAAGCCCTCCTGTCACATCTCCTAAAAAATGTGGAAAATATTCTCAAGCTCCGCCGGAACCACTTCCACCCCGGAAAGCTTCTCTTTCAAAAAGCTTGCCATGTAGTCAATGAAAATGTGTTCCAGCCCGTAATGCCCTGCATCGATCACCGAGAGTCCCTGATCACAGGCGTCCAGCCCATCGTGATGGCCGAAGTCTCCGCTTAGGAATACCTCTGCCCCTGAAGTTAAGACTGCATCCATCATGCTCTTTCCGGAACCCGGGATCATCGCCACACGGCTTACCATACGTTCCGGATCTCCGAACACACGCACATGGTCGATGTGGAACCGTTCCTTCACCAGATCCGCAAGCTCACGAAGGCGCATTCTCTCGCTTAAGCTTCCCACACGCCCAAAGCCCTGTTCCTTTCCCTCTTTGTCCACATAGACCGGCTCCAGTACTGCCTCCTCCTCCATTCCGAGGATCGTGGCGCTTAAGGAAGCCATGGTCTCCACATCAAAATTAGTGTGCATGGCATAATGTGCCATCCCGCTTTTGATCAGGTTCAAAATCTTCCGCCCGTGGAAGTCCTCACTGGTCACAGACTTCACGCCGCTCATCAGCAGCGGATGGTGGGTCAGGATCAGATCCGCCTTAATCTCCCGTGCGGTCTTGATGTGCTCGAAAGTCGCGTCCAGGGCAATATAGAGTTTCTTTACCTCCATCCCCGCATCTCCCACCTGGAGACCGGAATTGTCCCAGGCTGCCGCCGAAGAGAGCGGATAGGTTTCCTCCAGGATTTCGATGATATCTCTAAGCTTCATTGCATTCTCTCCTTTGCTCTTTCAATCAGGAGCAGCTCCATGTTCAGCTCCTCCATCCGTTTTTTTGTCTTTTCATTTCCGCCATCCTGAAGGCTTTCCAGAATTTCCCGGAACTTTTGCTCCTCCCGGTTCAGATACTCCTTCAGGCAGGAATCGTTCTCCTTCAGGAGGAAAGATCCGTACTTTGCCTCCTCCGGCAGAAGCTTCTCCATCCTGCCGTGTCCAATCCTCATCGCCTGATAATATTTTCCTTCATCTAATACCATATGCTCTTTTTCGATCTGATATCCCTGCTCCTGAAGAAAATCTCTCACCTTCGCGATCTCCGACTGAGGCTGGAGCACCAGACGGGACACCTCTTTCAACACTTTCTCCCCCTCTGTGAGGATCCGGATGATCAGGGATCCTCCCATTCCGGCGATCACCACCGTGTCCGCCTCGCCTTTCCCAAGCCTTTCCAGACCGTCACCAAGGCGGCAGGAAATCCTGTCTGACAGGCCATGGCTTTGGATGTTTTCTCTTGCCCGAAGGAGCGGTCCCTCATGGACATCCATTGCAATGCCCCTCTGAAACCTTCTCTCCTCCAGAAGGTAAATGGGAATATATCCGTGATCCGTCCCCACATCCGCCAGACAGTCCCCCATACCCGCCAGGTCTGCGACCGCCTTCATGCGTTTTGATAACTGCAATCCTTGTTTCTCCTCTCTGTCTTCTCTTTCTCAGTCCAGGGAAATCTGCAGATTTCCCATTGCTTCCAGCCGCCTTTTATCTGCGATCAGCGCCTGGAGCCCTTTCATATCCAGAGGATCCAGCATCTGGGTTCGAAAAGCGATACTGTCCTCCAAAATCCGCCGGACCGCCTCGCCCAACGCTTTCTCCATTTCGTGCTTATTGTCCAATTCCACATGGGCATTAAAGAGAGCCGCCACCTCTCTCTGCCGCTCCGTATCCTCATAGGCGCTCAGGATTCTTGCCGGATTCACTTCTCCTGCCTTTAGCTGTTCAAACAGCTTTTCCGCCACCTCACGGTAGAGCGGATCCGTGAAATCAGAGGGCGCCAGATATGCCTTCAGCCTGTCATAGAGCCCTTTTTTCTCAATCAGCCAGGTGAGCAAGAGCTTCTGGCAGGTACGTCCGCCGTCCTCCCGTGTCTGCTGGCGCTTCTGCACCTCGCGGTCCTTCTCCCGCTCCTTCTTCACCACGCCTTTCATCGCCTGGCGGTTCACCATCCGCCGCAGGGAGTCAAAAGAAATCCGGTACTTCTCTGCCACAGCCTGTATATAATTTTCCCGCTCCAGCTCCTGGTCAAATTCCAGAAGCTTCTCTGCTGCCTTCTCAAAAAATGCGGTCTTACCTTCCGGGTCCTTCAAATTGTACTGGTTCTCCAGGATGGAGAGTTCGAACAGGAAACTGTTCTGTGCCTGGTCGATCCTCTCCTGGAACGCCTCTGCCCCCAATGCCTTGATAAATTCATCCGGGTCCTTATAAGGATCCATATGGAGCACCCTGGCGGAGATCCCCGCCGCTTTCAGAATCGGGATTGCCCGGAGCGCTGCCCGCACTCCCGCCTCGTCACTGTCATAGGTCAGGATGACCTCGTTGGTGTAGCGTTTTAAAAGGCCAGCGTGCTGGGTGGTGAGCGCCGTTCCCAGGGAAGCCACCGCATTTTTAAAACCAGCCTGATGCAGGGAGATCACATCCATGTACCCTTCACAGAGCAGAAACTGCTTCTTTCTGGAGGTACGGGCAACATTGAGCCCGTAGAGGTTCCGGCTCTTATCAAAGACCTTTGTCTCCGGCGAGTTCAGATATTTGGGCTTTCCATCTCCCATGACCCTGCCTCCGAAGCCGATGACCCGGTTGTTCACATCCATGATGGGAAAGATCACACGGTTCCAGAACTTATCGTACATGCCCCTCTTCTCATCCACATTCATCAGACCGGACTCCTTTAACAGCTCGTCGGAGATCCCCTGCTTCTTGAGATAGAGGTACAGATCGTTGCTGTATTTATTGGCGTACCCAAGACCAAAGCTCTTCATGGTCTCCGGCGACAGCTCCCTTTTTTTCAGATATTCCATCGCCTGCTTTCCATTCTCAGAACGGAGCTGGTAATAGAAATATTTCGCTGCCATCTTATTGACATTGAGGATCTGAGTCTTTAGATCCTGCTGCCTTCTCGCTTCCTGGGAAAGCTCCTCCTTTGGAAGCTCCACTCCCGCCCGGTCAGCCAGGTACTTCAATGCCTCCGGAAAAGAATAATTCTCATATTCCTGGAGGAAGGTAAAGACGTTGCCCCCTGCTCCGCACCCGAAGCAGTAGTACATCTGCTTGTCAGGGCTTACGGAGAAGGACGGTGATTTTTCATTGTGAAAGGGGCAGAGCCCAAAATAAGAGCTTCCCCTTCTCTGCAGCTTCACATATTCCGAAATCACAGAGACAATGTCATTTCTTGCGCGGATCTCCTCGATCAGTTCTTCTGGGTAATACATGCTCATTACGCTCCTTACAAATGCCAGGGCTTCGGAATGTAAATCTCCTCAAACCGTTCCATGGAATACTGATCCGTCATCCCGGCAATATAGTCACAGACCACCCGTTCCATTGGCTGGTCCCTTTTTTCAATCAACTCCAGATATTCCAAAGGCAGCCCTTCGGGGTGCCGGCAGTAATGCCGGTACAACTCCTGAAGCATGTTGACAGCCTTTCTCTCTTCTGCCTTTGCCTTTGGATTGTTGTACACATGGGTAAACATAAACTCCCTCAGCCCCTTCATGGCATCCCCTATTTTGGGGGACATCATGATCTCAGGCTTCTCCTGGCTGTTCATCACGATATCGTGTACCAGCGTATTCAGCCGCTCCCTGGTGGAGGATCCTAAGACCTTTCGGTATTCTTCTGGAATTTCCTCTTCTTTCAGGATCCCTGCCCGTTCCGCATCATCGATATCGTGGTTGATATAGGCGATTTTGTCCGACAGGCGCACAATCATTCCTTCCAGCGTATGGGGATTGCCCGCCGTCCTGTGATTCAAAATACCATCCCGAACCTCCCAGGTCAGATTCAGTCCCTTTCCCTTTTTTTCAAGAATGTCCACCACCCGGAGACTCTGCTTGTAATGGGCAAAGCCCATGGGGCAGATCTCATTCAGTGCCCGCTCACCGGCATGTCCAAAAGGCGTATGCCCCAGATCATGGCCGAGAGCAATGGCTTCCGCCAGATCCTCATTGAGACGCAGCGCTCTCGTGATCGTACGCGCTGTCTGAGCCACCTCCAGAGTGTGGGTGAGCCTCGTTCGGTAGTGATCCCCCTGCGGCAGGCAGAATACCTGTGTCTTGTGCTTCAGCCGCCGGAAGGATTTGCAGTGCAGGATTCTGTCACGGTCACGCTGATAGACCGGACGAATGTCACACTGCGGCTCTTCCCGCTCTCTTCCCCTTGAATGTTTGCTTAAGGATGCATAGTTGCTGAACAGTTCCTCTTCCCTTTGTTCCGCCATTTCCCGGATCGTCATAGGCACACCTTCTTTCTCTCCTTTGATTATAAAAGACTGACCGGGGAATTGCAAGTATCTCCCCTCTTTTATCCTCCTGGCGGAAGATTACCCGCCGCTCTCTTCTCTGTCCTTCAGATACCCGGTCGCCTTCATTCCTTCCTCCTCCATCCAGACGGTCACCGCCCCTTCCTCCGCCGTCGAAAGAATCCGGCTTTTTGCTTCCCGAAGGCGTTCCAGCAGTTCGCCTGCCGGATGGCCGTAGCGGTTTCCCTTCCCATAGGAAAGGATGGACAGCTTCGGCGACGTCCATGCCAGAAAGGATTGGGAGGTGGAATTTGCGGAGCCATGATGGGCTACCTTCAGCACATCGAGATCCTGAATCTTCCCATTGGCTCTCAGGATGTCCTCCCCCTCCCCTTCCAGATCCCCCGGAAACAAAAATGTCTCTCCTTCGATTTCGAGGAAAAGCACCATGGAGTTCTCATTGCTGCCCTCCTCCTTTGGCGTTTTCCCCGGATACAGGCAGGTAAGCGTCCAGTTCTTGCCTCTAAGCGCCGAGCCGTCCGAAAAGGAAGACACCTTCACCCCCTTTTGTTCCGCCGTATTTCGGATCTTTGCACCTTTCTCCTCCCCAAAGGCTGCAGGTGTCATAACAAGATGGCGGATGTGGATCCCCTCAGCTCCCATGGAAAGAAGCTCCGCCACCCCGCCCACATGGTCCTCGTCCATGTGGCTTAAAAACACGAAGTCCAGCTTCTGAACTCCCTGGCTTTTCAGATAAGGAAGGATCCGGTATCTCCCCACCTCGTTTTCCGTCGTGCTGCCGCCGTCAATGAGGATTCTGGCTCCCGGCAGGCTTAAGAAGATTCCATCTCCCTGTCCCACATCCAGGAAGGTCACGGATGGGACGCTGCTGACAAAAAGCTCGCCCCGAAACAGCATCAAAATCAGCGGCACCATAAGGAAACAGCGCTTTTTCCCTGCGCAGGCAAGGATCAGCAGGGCATAGTAGAGGAAAATTTCAGGGAGGGACGGCTGCCCTAAGACCAGCCTGCTGCCCGCAAGGTTCCCTGCAAGCTCACACAATCCGTTGAACAGCTTCAAAAGATAATGGACCGGCGCAAAGATCAGCACCCCTGCCGGAAGAAAGATACTCCCCGCAATGAGCCCAAAAAGCCCCGGCAGGAACAAAAAAGGCATAAGAGGGATGACCAGAAGATTCAAAAGCAGCCCATAGGGCGCCACTTCGAAAAACCAGTACAAAACACAAGGGGTGGTAACGAGAAAGACCGAAAGCCCGGAGCGGAGATTGTCCAGGGCATCCCCTTTTTTCAGGAGGGGAAACAGGATTCCCACTGCCGCTACAGAGAGAAAGGAAAGCTGAAAGGAGCACTGGAACAGCATCCTGGGATCTTCCAGAAGGATCAGACTGCCGGACAGGGACAGCGCCGAGAGCATATCGTAGGTACGCCCCAGGTATTCCGCCAGGAGAAAGAGAAAAAACATCAGGACCGCCCTTTTCGCCGACACGCCAAAACCCGTCAGCGCCAGATAAAAGAGCATCAGCGCTCCCGCAAGCAGGGCGGAGATCCCATAGGAAAGACGGCATTTTCTCAGGAATTGGTAGAACAGTTTTCCAAGAAGTGAAATGTGCAGACCGGAAATGGCAAGGATATGGGAGATACCTCCCGTCTGGAACAGCATTTTCTGTTCGTCCTCAAGACCGGAACGCTCCCCAAGGAGCATCGCGCCCATGACGCCGGCTTCCTCCTCTGTGGCGAGTCTTTTTAGGATTCCGTAGCAGTAGCTGCGGATGGAAAACAGGATTTGCCCGGGCAGATCGACCCGGTCTGACAGGATTTGGATTTCTGCCTGATAGAGATGAAAAGAGATACCCTTTGCCTCCTCATAGGACTTCTGGTCAAACTGACCGGGATTGGAGGCTCTGGATGGATATTGGACGGTACCGGTCACCTGGATTCGGTTGCCGATCTTCAGAGGTTTTTGCGCTTTGGGATAGAGGAGAAGGGTCATATTCTCCGGAAACGCTGCCGGCTTAAGCCCCGGGGAAGCCTGATCCCCGTTTCGGATCCGGTTCATCAAAATCCGGTAGCCGCTGCCGGAAAGCTCCAGGTTTGACACCGTACCTTCCAGCGTGACCTCTTCTCCCTCCCCAAAGGGATAGCTGTGGATTTCCAACCGTCCGGTATAGAACAGGAAAACAGAAATCAATGCGGTAGCCAAAAAGAAAAACGTCAGAGGGCGCTGCCTCATAGACTTCCCTCCTTCCTCTCCCAGTAAGCGATCCCCTTACGCACCAGCTTCCGCACAATATCGTAGACCACCGCAAACACCGGCACCCCCACGATCATTCCCACAAATCCGAAAAGCCCGCCGAACAGCAGGATGGAAAACAATACCCAGAAGCTGGAAAGTCCTGTCACATTGCCCAGGATCCTGGGGCCCAGGACATTTCCGTCAAACTGCTGGAGCAGGATATTGAACACCAGAAACAGCACGCACTGCCAGGGGTTCACCAGCAAGATCAGGAAAGCGGAGGGGATCATGCCAATATAGGGACCGAAAAACGGAATGAGGTTGGTCACCCCAACCAGTACGCTCACCAGCAGGGCATAGGGGAGCTGAAGGAGCAGCATCCCCACGAAGTTCAGCACACCGATGAGCAGGGAATCCAGGATCTTGCCGTTGATGAATCCACTGAACATCCGGTCTGTGTAGGAGAGCTCCGCAAAGATACGGTTCGCCCATTTGGGGCTGAATATGGCGCGGATCACCATCCTGCCCTGATTTGCCAGTTTTTTCCGGCTGCCTAAGAGATAGACCGCCACCACCAGCCCCAGGGAAACATTCGTCAGCACACTCACAATTCCCGATACGCTGTCGGAAAAACCGTTCAGAAGGGTCTGAAGGCTGGGAAGAAGGGAGGTGCTGAGCCACTCGGGAATCCGCTTGGAAATGCTTTCCGAAAACTCCGTGACATAATTTCCCAATACCTGATTATCGCCCACGTAGTTCATCAAAAACGCTGTGAACTCTTCGATCGCCCGGGGGAGCATCTTCACAATAGATCCGATGCTGGAAATAAGCTGCGGCAGCACTAGAATCAGCAGCGCCGTGACAACGGCAAATCCAAAAAACATGCTGAGAAAAATGCTGAGTCCGGAAGCAATGCTCTCCCCTTTTCTTCTGCCCTTCAGCTTCCTTTTAAAAAACGATTCTAATTTTTCACAGAGAGGGCGCAGCAGATACGCCATAATCCCGCCGTACACAAAAGGCATCAGGATTCTGATCAGCTCATTTCCCGCCCTTTTCAGTTCCCCAATCCGGAACAAAAGGAAAAAGAAAAGAATGCTCAAGGCGATCGCGCCGAACATTGTCAAAAGGACGGACAGATAAAATGTTTTCTCACTCTTTTTCATAAGTACCTCCACACACTCTCAGACTGTTACAAATGCCTCATAGCCAAGCTCTTCCAGTTGCTTCTTCTGCCGGTCTGCATTTGTCTTTTTCTCATATGCCCCGCATTGGACTTTATACCAGCCCCCATCTTGAAAGACAAAGGTATCCACACCCTTTTTCTTAAGCTCTGCTGCCATTGCCTTCGCCTTTTCCTCACTCTTGAATGCGCCGCACTGAACCTTATACCAACTCTTTCCGCTTCCGGAAGGTGCCTCATCCCCCTGTCCTCCCGGCGCGGAAGCATTTTCCATCGCTGTCTTTACATCTTTACGGAACTGGTCCATGGTCAGCCCGAGGCGGTCCCAGATATGGGTGGGATCCACATGGGCTGTGGACAGTCCCGCTCTCCTCCCTTCATCATGGGACGAGATCGTATACAAACCGGATCCCAGCTTTGACAGCGGATCCCAGCCGTTTTCCCTGCATTTTGCGGCGCAGAATGCCACCGCGTTTCGATATCCCCGGAGAATATCCTCTTTGAATCTCTTCTCATCGGTCACCGTATACTCCGCAGTTCCCGGTACATACTTCATGGCGTCTGATTCCCCGATCTCAAAGGTGTAAAGAGATTGGTTCCCGTAACCGCCGTCCGCCCAGGAACGCATTCCGTCGGGAAGGGTAAGGAGAACCTTCCCCTCTTCTTCGGAATCCACAATGGCGTTCACAGCCGCCTCATAATCGCTCCGGTTCATACTGTCCCGGATTGCCTCTGCGCTCCCTTGGGCAGCCCCGATGGTATGGAGCTGCAGTCCGATCGCCTTCCGGCTTGCCCCCTTCTTATAGCAGGGATTGTTGGTCATGTAGCTGGTCTTTATGTTCAGGTTCATGGAACGTTCCTCCTCGCTGCCTGGATGATCAGGCTATATCAACAGGATATGCCCGTTCCGCAAATCCGCCATCGCACAAAAAACCGTGCATTAGAATACGCTGTTTTCGAACAGCATTTCCACCCCGATATCGGAATTTCCCGCTGCCTGGGATTCTGTCTCCACCTGGTTCACCAGTTCATCATTCCGCCCAAAGGGTGCGCTCAAATCAATCTGGTTCTGGTACGCCACCTGCGTCTCCCCTTCTACGGAAAACTGTACCTCCTGAACCTTGCAGGAATCATTCAGGGAATTTACCACCGCATAAAGACTGACCTCCGGAAGCGTCCTGGTCCCCAGGGGAGCCTGATTGAAGTCCGCGTTGAAATCAATGGTGCAGAGACCGTCCTTCGTACTGATGGAAAGGATCCTGGCATCCACTGGCAGGACGGCACGTAAGCTTTCATTTTCGGGACCTTTCAGAAGCTGTTCCACAACGACCTTTTCCAGGGTAGAATTGGTGGAATAGTGGACATTCCTCATCTCCTTGACCAGGCGTGTCCCATCCTCGCTGGCAAAATAGAGTGTCAGCGTCGCATAATTGTAAGAATTGATCCCCGCACCGGTTCCCACAATAAATGTATCTGCATCCATGATTCCGACTTCGTTTCCAGCGCTGTCCACCAGGGGAAGCTGATTGACTGTAATGGATACCGTCTCGATGTCCTGGATCTGGGTCAACGTCTTGACATAGGCAGCGCGTACCAGGATTTCTCTTACATTGTCCATATCGTAATAAGCTTCACTGAAGTCCAGATCCACCTGCTTGTCGTTTCTCAGTACGCAGTTGACCACCTCTACTTCATCCGGGAGAACCTTTTGGTGATCCAACGAAGAAGGATTCTTCATTTTGTCCAGGATTTCCTCTGTGATCTCCTTCCTGGTCTCCGTGTCCGGTAAAGGCGTGTAATTCTCTGTCACAAGCTCCGTCCCTGAACTGCCCAGATAATAAATCTGGTAGCTGACTTCAGACCCTTGATCCGTATTCTCACAGCCTCCAAGCAGCAATGCCAGCATCAGGAGAAGAATGCTTACTATCCATTTTTTCATAAGTTCTCCCCTCCTCACTCTGTATAGACAAGGGGAATCCGAACGGTAAAGGTCGTACCTTCCCCTTCTTTGCTGTATACTTTGATAGCGCCTCGATGCAGCAGGACGGCGTTTCTGGTGATGGCAAGCCCCAGACCGGTGCCGCCGATCTCCCGGGAGTGGGATTTGTCCACACGGTAAAAACGCTCAAAAATATGCTCCTGAGCGTCTTCCGGGATCCCGATCCCTGAATCCTCAACCTTCACATAGAAATATTTGTGATCCACGTTCAGGGATACATGCACCCAGCCGCCTTCCTTGTTGTACTTCACCGCATTCTCGATCAGGTTGGAAAACGCCAGGGAAATCTTGGTCTCGTCCACCTGGGCGATCACCGGCTTGAAGCTCTCCAGCACCAGCTCTACCTCTTTTTTCTCCGCGATGGGGCGGATGCGTTTCACGAGAAGCTCCAAAAGCTCGTTGATATTCTTCTCCTCGATATGGATGTCCGCTGATTTCTTGTCCAGCTTTACCAGCGAGAGCAGGTCGTTGATGATCTTGTTCTCCCTGTCGATT
Source organism: Candidatus Limivivens merdigallinarum (assembly GCA_018713105.1). Lineage (GTDB taxonomy): Bacteria > Bacillota > Clostridia > Lachnospirales > Lachnospiraceae > Limivivens > Limivivens merdigallinarum. The sequence continues at coordinate 23,712 of DVFT01000096.1, forward strand.
TCTTCCCCGATGTCTGTCATAAATTCCTTATACAGCTCCACCGGGACGTCCTCCTGGGCGATCAGCGAATCCGCCAGCACCTTGATGGAAGTGATGGGCGTTTTCAGCTCGTGGGACACGTTGGATACGAACTCCTGCCTGGACTCTTCCAGCACCCTCATACGCTTCAGCATTCGGTTGTATGCCTCGGAGAGAAGCTGTGTCTCCGTATAGTCCGGTATGGAGATATCCTCCTCCAGAAATCCTCCGGTCAGCTCATCCAACGACTGCGTCACCTTTCCGAAAGGCTTTACCAGGATCTTGGAAGCGTAGAACGCCCCTCCCAAGATAATGATGAACATGCCGATCTGAAGGATCACGACTTTGCGGTCCAGATCCTCCCTGCTGTCCTGTATATCCGTGGTGGGCATGCTCACCACCATCACTCCCGTGATCCCGCCGTCCTCGTCCTCCACCGGAATCGTCATTTCGATGAACTCATTGTCCTTGTCGTACCTCATGGTATTGGTGCCCTCAAAGCACTTTAGGATTTCCTCGGAGACGATGATCCTGCCCTCGTCAATGTCATAGGTATCCCGGATGATCTGAAATCCGGAATCCACGATCACGATCCGTCCATTGTAGAGATTTCCCAGCTGAAACAGCTCCATCTCCACCACTTCCGAATCCGTCCCATTGATATACCCTGTGCTGTACAGCTGCTCCGCAATATTGACGCACTGGTTCTGTACCATGGTTCCCCGCTGGGTGATAGACTGCTTCTCATAGCTCTTCAAAATGCTCTGCTTGATCAGCATGATCGGAATCACCCCTACCAGGATAAAAATAATAAAAATCCGAAACTGAAGGCTTTTCCCGTATTTTTTTAACCGGTTCATGTTAAAAAGTTTTTTCAATTCATGCTCCCCTCACTTTAGCCTCAATTCTTCGTATTCTATTTGACATTGTCTCTACTTTTAACAATAATATTATCATACAAATATGTGGATTTCCAGTGCGAATTAGGTCTGTATATTTCAAAAAAATTTCCTTCTGCAGTCTAACATTCTCTTACCCTGTAGAAGGAAATTTGTATAAACTTGATCTCACAATCTCATAGTTCCG
>DVFT01000097.1 GCA_018713105.1 Candidatus Limivivens merdigallinarum
GCTGGCAGCTTCTCCCGCCACGGTCATATGATATTTTTCCCAGGGGATTACTTGCTTTACGATTTTTCTGACTGCAGGCTCATCGTCGATCAACATCACCTTAATTTCTTCCATGGCTATCTCTCCTTCACTGGCAGTTTCAAAATTACTTCTGTATATTCGCCTTCTTCACTGTGAATCTCAAAAATATCTTCTTTCCCATAGAAATGCTTCAGCCTTTGGATGGTCGCTTTCAAGCCGAAGCTCTTTCCACTGTCTGTCTTCAGTACCTCTTCCAGTTTTTCCGGAGGCATCCCCACACCGTCGTCATATACATGAATCCAGAGTCTTTCTTCTTTCAAATAAGCCCTCAGAACAATTCGGCATCCCTCCCCCTTCAACCTAACTCCATGGTAAATGCTGTTTTCCACCAAAGGCTGCAGTGTCAGTTTGGGAATCAGGTAATCCTTCACGTTCTCCTCCGCTTCCACCACTGTCTCAAAAGTATCTCCATAGCGCAGAGACTGGAGTTTCAGATAATCGCTCACCAGTTCCAATTCCACTTTCACTGGGACTGCCCGGTCTCCTTTGCTCAAAAATTTTCGGTAGAAATCTCCAAGCGTCTGCAGGCTGTCCGCCACCTGATGATCCTGCTGCTCCAAAGCCTGGCTTTCAATGGTATACAAGATATTATACAAAAAATGCGGCTTGATCTGTTCCTGCAAAATTTCCATCTCAAGTCTCTGTTTTTCTTTTTCCTGATTCACCGACGTCTCGATCAGCCGGTTCATATCCACAAGCATCTGATTGTAGCTGTCCTTCAGGATTCCGATTTCATCATTCCCTGTTTCCATGCTGACCCGGTAAAGCCAGCCATCCTTGACTTTTCCCATGGATGCCACCAACTTGGCAATCGGGTTCGTAATCTGATTCACCACCACCCAGCGCACTCCCCAAAGGCACAGGAGTGAAAACACAAATAAAATTCCTCCAAACAACAGCAAGCCGCTTCTCTGGGAATCCGAAATCGTGATTGGATGCTCCAGTCTTAAAAAGACTCCCCAGTCTTCGATTTCTTTCCAAAGTATGTGATAGGTCGTTCCAGAATTATGGACAATCTGAGAATTTTCTGTATCGTACAACGGATCATTTTCACTGGCAAACCCTCTTCCCAGCTCTGCAAGAATCCCCTCATCGTCCCAAATCTGAATCCCCATCCCTTCCACTTCCAACAAATCCTTACAGGCATTTTCAAAAAACTCTGTAGACATATTCACGGAAAGATAACCCACCAGCTTCTGTGTATCAATGTCGTTTACCGCTCTCATAAAAGAAATGGTATCCGCTCCGGATATGTTCAAAAATGCGCCATTCCCGTTTCTCCGGTAAATTGCCCCTCCCCGTTCCTGTTCCAGTTCTTCCCGGAAGTCAGCTTCCTGAATTCTGTCCTTCTGAACCTCCACCTGGTCTATATTGGAACTCAGATAATCGGCATCTAATCGCATAACATAAATAGAACTGACGTAATCCAGCAGATATGCGTAATGGGCAATACTGTTCTGCGTGGAGCGGATCAACATCTCCGTCTGTCCGGATTCCGCATTGAGATAACTGCGTATTGTATCGTCTGTCATAATCAGCTTAGTAATATTATTGACATTCTGCCCTTCGGAGACCAGCGTATTGATCATAGAATCCGCCAGTTTTTCATCGCTCCTTTGAGCCGTCCTCACAACCTCCAGATGATAATACACGAAAAACAGCCCTAAAAACAGCAAAAGATACCCCACCATACATCCGGCGAAAATAATCTGTACTTTTTTCTTCAGTTTTGTATTTTTTAATACCGTGTTGATCCGTCTGCTTACTTTCCGCATTTTCCCATTTTCAGCCTTTTCAAGAAATTTACCTTTATTATACATGATTTTACACAAAAAGGAACCAGACAATTTTTTACTGTCTGATTCCTATATTGGAAAACGTCGCTCATTTTCCTTTTTTCGTCAGGATCTCTCAATACGTTCCGACCTTCTCCGTCTCATCAAACAACGCTTCCAAACTCTCCAGCTTCCAGTCATTGGTAGAGCCGTTGCCCATGGTCAGCATGAATCTGCCATCTGCTCTCTTAAAGGTATCCACCAGATAACGCACCTCTTCCCTCACTTCCTCCGGCGTGCCGAAGGGAATCGTCCTCTGTACGTCAAATCCAACCAGGAAACAGATTTTCCCGCCATATTGCTCGGCAATATGCTTTTCATCCATGGTATATTTCTGGATCGGATGAATCACGTCCAGACCAATCTCTATGAAATCATCCAGAAACGCTTCGATGTTTCCGCAGGCATGCAGCCAGAAATGCATCCCTAATTCATGAGCCTTATCGATGATCTGCTTGTAATAGGGTTTGAAAAACGTCCGGAAAATTTCCAGGGAGAAAAACGGTCCGGTCTGCGTCCCGATATCATCGGAAACAAACATACCGTCAACATTCCAGGTTTCCTTTACCCGTTCCATCATGCGCATGTAAAAATCCGTCAGATGCTGATAAAACGTATGTACCTCTTCCGGATAGAGATAAAAGTCTGTCAGTGCATTCTCCATGCCTCGGATGGACCAATGGCGCTCAAACAGACAGAACCACCATCTGCCCAAGACATATTTGGAATTGTCCACCTTGGCTTCCAGAAGCATCCCCGGGTATTCCGGTGATGGAAACTGACGGTACATCTCCTCTGCATCCTCCCAGTCTTCCAAAAGAACCTGTGCGTCCAGTCCCCCAGATGTATCTACCTCCCAGCCGCTGGGAAGCCAGGTATAGTTTGGATCATCTTTGGGAGGTACCAGCACATCCGGCATTACCACGTCCAGGAACTCTGCGTCACAGACATGACTGTGCTTCCATTCTGCCATCTCCTTTTCATGACCCACAAAGGATTCCGGATAGATCCACATGGAATAGAGATTCGGGATTCTCTCGGTAGTGCGTTTTCCGTCGATTACATTTTTTACTTGCTGTTTTGTCAACGCTTTCATAAAAACTCTCCTCACGTGCTTTTTTCTTTATCATACCATGCCCCGCAATTCGTTGTCTTGCGAAACCTACTTGCGATTCTGGCTCTGATACTGTACAATATTGCTATCTAAACAAGGAGGATATTCTTTATGGAACTCATCCACTGCCGCCAACTCAACCTCGCTTATCACAAAAGCGACTCTTCGCTGCCTTATGGGTACGCTTATGAAAAACGGACTCTGCAAACCTATGAATTTGATTACGTCCTTTCCTCTGACCAGGGCGTGATCTGCACGGACGGTCAGGCCACCCTTTTGTCTCCCGGTATGTTTTTTGTCCGCACTCCGGGCATGACGGTGCAGGGATTTACACACTACCATTCCTGGTATCTGACCTTTGAGACAGAGAATACCTTCTCTTTCTCCAGACCTTATTATTTCCTACCCACTGTCCTCTGCAATCCCATTTTTCAGACGCTCTACGATCTGCATATCCAGCGTCCTTCCGACGCCTCCTATTTGATCGATTATTACATGAATCAACTGCTGTTCCACCTATATCAGGAGGAGCTGCGCCTTTCCAGTCAGGAGAAGCCCCACAAATCTCTGGACTGGATCCGGCAGAACATGGAAAACTCCTGGAATAAGAATCTTCCTCTGGATTACTATGTCCGCCTGTCCGGCTACAGCAAATCCAGATTTTGTCATCTCTTCCAGGAGTTATATCAGATTTCTCCTATTCAGTTTCTTCACCGACTGCGGCTGCAGCATCTCTGCTATCAGCTCATCGAAACGGATTCCCCCGTCAAGGAGCTGATGATTGAACATGGGTTTACCAATGAGCAGAGTTTTTTCCGTGCGTTCAAGCGGTATACGGGGGATACGCCGATGGAGTATCGGGGAAAGCATCGGATGAAATAAAGGAGCCGCAAATTATTTGACCGTAATCGTCACCGGACCTTCCATCCCAGTATCCACTAAAGTTTCCGCCTCCGGATTGATCTTATTATACTTTCTCGGGGTCACCTGGATCTCGATCTCATTCTCGCCTTCTGTCAGATACTCCGTAATATCCAGAGTATAGGGCGCATACATCAGTTTTCCAGCTTCCTCGCCATTGACCAGGACGGTAGCTGCCGTATACACATTGCTCAGGGAAAGCTCTGCCTTCTTTCCATCCAGGCTGCCGGTAAGCGTGTAGGTGGCGTGATAGATTCCGGTGTCCGCAGAGGTTTTGAGCGCTCCGCCCTGGAAGTCATCGCTGTTCCATTTGCCCAGTACCTGGTCGGTGTAGGTGGTATCGCCAACGGTCAGGGAATCCACGGTAAGCTCTGTGGTCTCTCCTTCGCTGGTGTCTGCAAATGCCTTTGGTGTTCCTTCGGTCAGTTCTTCGGCTGCGATCTCGGTTCCTTCCGGTTCACAGATCAGGGCGATTGCCATGCTGTGTTTGTCACTGTAGGTATCCTGGCTGGCTTCCAAGGTTACGGTAATGGTATCTCCGTCCTTCTCTGCCGCATATACTTCACCGGTACTCTGATCCAGCCAGTAGCACTCGCCGTAGCCTGCTTTCAGTTCCAGGGTGATGGTATTTTCTCCTTCGCCGATGTTTCTGAGGTAAACAAGCTCCGCGCCGTTATCCAAGGTTCTTCTTGCGAAACGAACCTGATCGTTATCCTCATAGGAAACCTTCGGGGTCACTTTTTCCGCGAGTACGGTCTTCAAGGTATCCACATCCTCTGCAAGAGCGCTGTTGGAGGCTGAAAGGATCGCTTCAGAAGCTGCTGCCACCTTCGCGTCTTCTTCGGCGTAATTGCCGTCAGCCCATCCCGGCTGCGCAGAAGGCGCTGCTCCCGAGAAAATAATGGCTGCTCCCTGCTCTGCCATAGCCTGAAGCTTCTCCATGGTTGCCACCGGAACGCTGGCGCTGTCCACCACGATGGCGTCGTATTCCATGTTGCCGCCGTTTACCACGATGGTTCCATCTTCAGAAACGGTGGTGTCCTCACTTTGGATGCTGTCGTCATTGATGGCATCCCACGCATATCCGGCACTGTTCATCGCTGTCACTGCATCGGTCTCAGAGAGGCTGCCGTTGAAGGGCATGTAGTAAGCAACATCTTTGCTGGGGCTTCCCTGCTGCATCAGGTAGTTGACTCTGGAGGCATATTCGTTCATCTCACCGAAATAAGGTGAAAGGCTGTTTCTCTCGGACATGTTGATGCCGGTGGTCGGGAACGGAGTCCATCCCATCTCTCCGTATTCTTCCGAATCCACGCCATAGCCATACATCAAGCCATGGTAGAAGAAATTCGTAATTCCGCTGGTCGCCATATTGTCATAGCCGATCTTTACCTGCTCCAGTGTGTTCATCAACGGTGTGCAGCCAAGGGTATACTGCTCGCAGGTCACCAGATTTTTCCCGTAAAGATGGGCTCCGGAGGAGGTACGGATCAGGCTCATTTCATCGCCCTGCTCTCCTTCCGGAATGTCTACATAGTTGGCAGAAGCCAGGGTGTCGATGGGAGGATTGTAAGCTTCCTGGCGATACAGGAGCTCATATCCATTGCTGGCTTCCTGGAATGCCGCCATGCCTTCCTGGAATTTCTGATTGACCAGAGTATTGTAATCGTACTGGATCCTTGCTTCTTCTCCCGCATCGGCAGTATAGGTCAGATAGGTATCGGAAGTTCCCAAGCCCATATAGAAGGGAGCCGCACTGTACTGCTTGTAGATCGTCGGCAGATATTTGCTGAAATCATAGCCCAAGCCATTGTTCTCTGCGTCTGCAGCAAGCTCAGCCATATCCTCCGTGTAATAAATATCGGAGTAAAATTCATAACTGTCATTGAATACCGCACGGATATTGGAATGGCTGTCCAGGATCTGTTTCATGTTGGCATCACCCAGCCAGTCATTGATATAATCCGCTGACGTCTCTGCATCCATATGATCTGCCACATACCATTCCGGCTCACAGTCCACTCCGGTTCCGCCGGACGGTACATAATACATAGCGATCACTTCATATTCTTTCGTATCGTCAAGGCTTCCTAAAATTTCATCGGTCAGAGTTACCGTTCCCTCGCCCATGGTCTCGTCTGCCTGAAGATAATAACTGTGTTCCAGGTTCAGAACCACCTGAGCTGGATATTCCTTGCTGACATTTCCCTCTGCATCATAAACCTCCGTATATGCAGGTACACTGCCGAACAATCCTTCCCGCTCTGCAAATTCGGTTCCGGTTTCTCCGGTAAGCTCCGCCACCAGAATTCCCTGAAGCTTTACAGATTCGTCCTGCCATTCGCCTCTTGCGTCGTCGCCCACATAAAATACGCTTCTCTCTGCCTCCGGGATATCAACGCCGTTTCTCAGCTCTTCTGCTGTCACAGTCACTCTGCCCAATGCCATGTTTCCCATGGTCTCTTCATAGGTTACATACTGGCTGTTGGCATTCCAGCCGGATCCCATGTTCAGATCCACCGTGATGCCTTTTTCCTCGCAGTAGCCGACCGCATAATCCAGAAGCTCGTAAAATCCCGGTGTATAGATGGATTTGGCTGTTTCCTCATCGCCTTCCAGTGCCTGGGACAGATAGAAAGGATTGATCTCCACATAGCCAAAATTGTTCTCTGCCAGATAGTCAATTTCTTTCTTCAAGGTCTCCTTTTCTACAGCTCCGCCTGGCCACCACCAACGGACGCCCGGCTGGTACTGTTTGGACGGGTTTGCAAATTCTGTAAGTTCAATTCCGATCCCCGTGTTTCCCTCTTCGGATGCCAGTACCGGAAGTCCGCCGCCTAGGTTCATCACCATAGACGCACACAATATAGCTGCCGCAATCTTTCGCTTCATACCATTTCCTCCTCTTCATTCTTGCTTGTGTTCGTTATCATCTCTATTATAATTGGGTTTTTGTTTCTTTTATTGTATATTTTTGCTGTGTTTTCTTTTATTCTTTTGACTTTCTTTTGTTTTATCTGTATAATATTGACTTATAAAGAGGTGAATTTGTATGAAACATTATTTAGAATCCAGTGCTTTTATTCAGGAAACAACCAGCAAAATGCTCCAATTCAATCCTATGGAGCTTGCATTTCGCAGTTATGAACATATGGTTCATTTTCCAGAGTCCTATTCCCCCCAGGAACGAGAGAACATTGAGAACACCTACCATACCTTTTGTAAAAGACTGCATCCTTCCATCGATTTCGAGGACTTTGCCTCCGCCGGTGAAAAAATAGCCCTCGTAAAGCATGCCCGTTATCTCCCTGTGCTCCCCCACCTTCATACCTATGTAGAGCTTTTTTATGTTTTTCAGGGAAGCTGCACCCACGACTGCAACGGACAGGTTTATCAGCTTTCAAGAGGAGATTTCTGTTTCTGGCAGTATCACATTCCCCATAAGATCCAGGTGACCTCCGATATGGATTCCTTTCTTGCCCTCAATGTCCTGCTTTCTCCTGAAACGCTGGAAGGATTGTTCCAAAGTATTCTGGATGAAAACAATGTCATCAGCCAATACTTTTCGTCCATCCTCCATGGGCATACCAGCCATCCCATGATCATTTTCCACACCCAGTCCGACCCCGATGTGGAAGAGCTTCTCTGTATGCTCTACGAGGAAGGGCGCCTAAAACGCCCCTACTATCAGTCTTTGATGTACAGCTACCTCATGGACCTGTTCGTCTGCCTTCTGCGGGACCACGCCCATCAGGTATTTACCGATACTTCCTATGAAAAACCGGACAGTTTTCTGCCTGTCCTCCAATATATCCAGAATCACTACGATACCGTCTCTTTGCAGGAGATCTGTGAAAAATACCATTATTCTCCAGCCTATTTAAGCCGTATCATCAAAAAATATACCGGAAGTACGTTTTCCCAGATCATCACCGAGAAAAAAATGGAACAGGCGGAACATCTCCTGAGCCATACGCAGCGTTCCATCACCGATATCGCTCAGGAGCTGGGCTATCACGACGCCAGTCATTTCAGCACGGTCTTCCGAAAACACCATCAGCAATCCCCCAGCCAATACCGTTCCCACACCGAAAAGAACCTGCCGGGAGCTGACTGACAGCTTCTCCGGCAGGTTCCTTTTTTCTCCTATTCGTAATCCTTTATCCAGATGCCAGCGGACTGTTTCGCTGGCATCTAACGTTCACCATCCTACAGATTCGCTCCGTGATCCAGCACCATCACCTGTCCGGTCATAGAACTGGACTCATCGGATGCCAGAAACAGCAAGACATTGGCGATCTCTTCCGGCATACAGGGCGGGATCTTCATATCAGAATGCTGTGCCATTGCCCCCAGCATATCCGGATCCAGTTTACTGTGATCCAGGGTGGTTGTCATGGGAGTGACCACCGTTCCCGGGCACACGGCATTGCAGCGCACATTCAGGGAAGCGCCCCGCATGGCGATGTTCTTCGTCAGTCCGATGATCGCCGCTTTGCTTGCCACATAGGCTGCCCCGCCGTTGCCGCAGTATCCTGCCACGCTGGCTACGTTGACAATGGAGCCGCCTTTTTTTGCCATAAGGACTTTCGCAGCCTCGCGGGTCATATAAAGGGTTCCCTTCGTGTTGGTATCCACCAGCCGGTTGATCACCTCGTCGCTGACCTTCTCGATGGCATCCAGACCAGCGTCCAGAACACCGGCATTGTTTACCAGGATGTCTACCGTGCCGTACTTCTCTACGGTCTTCTCCACTACCTGGCGGCATGTTTCGGGATCCGAGATGTCACAGGGGATGGCGAGAACCTCCCCGCCGTTCTCGCGGATCCTGTCCGCTACAGCTTCAAGCTGCTCTGCCCTTCGCGCGGAGATGACTACCTTCGCGCCTTCCTTGGCGAAGAGTTCTGCTGCCTTCTCACCGATTCCGGAGTTTCCTCCGGTGATAATCGCCACTTTGTTTTCCAATCTTCCCATTGCTCGTCTTCCTTTCCATTGACACAATTTCCATCTCTGCTGCCGTTTTGCACCCGCATGGAGATACGTTTTCTATATCTCCACCTTCAGGATCGGATGCAGGATATAGGTTCCATAGGGGACGCCGTAATTGGTGCTGTATCCCTTCGCCTCCGCGAACAGCGGGTCATAGACCAGCCCGTCCACCTCTGCCCAGCTGTGACCGCTGGGATTCGTCCCATCGGAATCCACACATACGTAGACGTTGCTGCAGCCCAGGGCTTTTGCCAGAAAAGCGAACGCACAGGCATCCGACTGGCAGTTGCCGCCTCCCCGTTGAAAGATATCGTTGGCATACACATTGACCCAGCCGTCGAAGTTTCCAAAGGTCCGGCGGGTCACATAGGGGAACTTCACCACATAGTCAAAGCAGGTTCGCATTTTCTGCGCCTTGCTCATGGAGGCATTGGTGATCTTCGCTGCGATTTTTTCCGCCCTCTCCAGGGTCTTCCTCTTCTCCAGAGCGCTGCCGGTCAGCTTCTTGCCGTCGTTTCCGTAGTAGGTCGTCTTCCCTTTTTTCACAGTTTTTTTCGCTTCCAGCTTTCCGTCGTTCTGGAAATAGTAGGTGGTATTGCCGATCTTCTTTTCCCCGGTCTGACGGATGCCTTTTTTATTGAAATAGTAGGTGTTCTTTCCAATTTTGGTAAGCCCGGTCGCCATGCTTCCGTCCTTCGTGAAATAATACCAGTTTTCACCGCGCTTTTTGAACCCCTTTGCCACAGATCCGTCAGCGTTCAGCAGATACTTTTTGCCGGATACGGTGATAAACCCGTTTTTCCGGATCTGTCCCTTGGAGTTGGTCCGATACTTCTTCCCCTTGCTCCATACCCAGCGATTTTTTGCCAGACGTCCCTTTTTGTCAAAAAAATAGGTCTTTTTCCCGATGGTTCTAATGCCCTTTACGGCACGGCCGTTTTTGTAATAATAGGTCGTGCCGTTTTCCGTCCTCCACCCCTTCCTGACGGTCTTTGCCGCGGCAGGTACGGACAGGAGAAGTATCAGGGCAAGAAACAGGAAAAGTGCTTTCTTCCAGTGCTTTTTCATCTTTCTCCCGCTCCTTTGGGTCTTTCTCAATACTCTTCGATGGCGGTGCTTCCGTCTGAGTAGGTGATCTCGTAATATCCGTGGCCGCTTCCGTCACAGTCGTCAAACGCCTGACGGCTTACCTCGTATTTTCCCTGAGGAGCCTGAGCCGCTGCCTGTGCCTGAGCTGCTGCCTGCGCCTGGGCTGCTGCAGCTGCTGCTGCCGCCTGGGCCTGTGCCTGGGCTGCTTCCTCTGCTGCTACGGCAGAATCCGCGCTCGCTTTGTCAGTGGACAGATAACTCTTGGAAATATATCCTTCCCCGTCCTCAAGTTTTACCTTATACCATCTGGGCTGTTCTGCGATGACCTCTACCTCGCTCCCCAGTTCCGCAACGGAGAGGATCGTGGACTCTGCATCGGCATCCTCCCTTACATTGACCTGATTCACTACATACATGGTGACAGGCTCGTCATAGGTGATCTCTTCGCCTTCCTCCACGATCTCTGTCTCGGAATCCTCTGCAAGGGAATGGTAGCCGATTGCCAGGAAGCTTCCGTTTTTCCTTAAGACCGGTTCCTCCATATCTGCAAGATCGGCTTCCAGGAATACATGCTCCCCGCCTCTTACGTCCTTCAGCGTCAGGGTGACAGTCCCTTCCTCGCTTTCCTCAGAAACCTCTGCTTCCACGATTTCCATATCCGACTCATTGGTGATCGCCACGGCGGTTACCTTTGCTTCTACCTCCACGTCCGGATATTTCACAGCCTGATCCTCTGACGTTCCGGTTTCTTCGGTTTCTTCGCCTGCCGCAGTTTCCGTTTCAGAAGCGGCTGCTGTCTCCGTCTCCGATGCCATAGCGGGCATGGTCCCGGTCAGCAATACTGCGCTCATACTGATTGCACACAACATTTTTACCGTTTTCTGTTTCATGATAATCTCCTCCTACTGCACTGTCTGTTCCGCTACGATCCGATAGCCGTCCCCGTCCTGGACGATCACCTGCGCCTCGAAGGCGCCTTCAGCGATCCTGGTATTCAGAAGGTACAGGCAGAATCCATTGTCCTCTGTTCCCTCATCTTTCTCATAGTTTACGGGAAAAGCCTCGTACACCGTATCGTTATTGACTCTTATATAGATTTTGGAAGCAGTGTCCAGATATTCCTCCGAGATACTGCCTGTGATCTTGTAATAAATGCCGCTCTCCTCTATGGAGATCTCCTCCAAACCTTCTTTTGCCTCTTTTTCTTCCCCTTTAGTCGCTGTCACCGGTCCTTCCATTACCGGCGGATTTTGCGCCATATCCGGGATGAAACGCTCCGCCCGCTCCACAATCAACGTGTCCGCGCCCACATTCAGGATATCGGTCATCTGGTAAGGCACTCCTCTGGAGAAATAAACGTTCCCATATTCGTTGGCAAAAAACGGTACCAGCGCATTGCCAAAGGAATCCCGGTACATAATCAGGTTGTTCTCCATGGAGGGATTTACCGTGGTAATCTGCGGGTCAAAGGTGCTCTCCACCTCTCCCACGTAAGCAAAAATATCCGCCTTGTCATAATAATATTCCGTCTCCGGCGTCATCGCTTTCGGATAGAGCATTTCATCCAGATCCCCGTAATAGTCTACCCGTTCCTCTACCGGAACCTCCGAGTAATCCGTATGCTC
>DVFT01000098.1 GCA_018713105.1 Candidatus Limivivens merdigallinarum
TCCATAACCTTAAATTCTCCCCCGCAAACCTTGTAGAAATTCCCAAAAACAGCTATAATACACATGTTAATTCATCACCATCACTGCCTGCACGGCTTCCAAACAGTCCCGTGCAGGACAAGACTGAAAGAGGAATTGAAATGAAAATCACCTTACAAAATCTCACAAAGACCTTTCCCAATCGCAACAAAAAAGTAAAGAAGGATGTAGTCGCCGTCCATGATTTCTCCTTTGACATCCCGGACGGGGAACTGGTGGGGCTGCTTGGTCCCTCCGGCTGCGGGAAGAGCACGACCCTCAACATGATCTGCGGATTGGAGAAACCTACCAGCGGGCAGATTTTTTTCGGTGAGGAGAATGTCACTGCCCTGGCGCCGGAACACCGGGGCGTCGGCATGGTGTTCCAGAACTATGCCCTCTATCCCCACCTGACCGTAAAACAGAATATCCTGTTCCCGCTGCAGAACCTGAAAGGCAAAGACAAACTTTCCAAGGAGGAGATGCAAAAACGCGCCGATGACGCCGCCAGGCTGGTCCAGATCGATGAGCTGATGGAGCGCAAGCCCAGCGAGCTCTCCGGCGGACAGCAGCAGCGTGTGGCGATCGCCCGCGCACTGGTGAAGATGCCCCGGGTGCTCCTGCTGGACGAGCCCCTCTCCAATCTGGACGCCAGGCTTCGTCTCCAGACCCGTGAGGAAATCCGGAAAATCCAGCGGGCAACCCACATCACCACCGTATTCGTCACCCATGACCAGGAGGAAGCCATGAGCATCTCCGACCGCATCGTGGTCATGAAAGAGGGCGTAGTCCAGCAGATCGGAAAGCCCCAGGAGGTCTATGACAGCCCGGTCAATCTCTTTGTGGCAAAATTCTTGGGGACGCCTCCCATCAACGTATTCGATGGAAGGGTAAAAAACGAAACGCTCTATATCGGTGAGGAAGCCGTTTTCCCTGCAAAGGGCATACCGGATCAGGAAGTTTACGTCGGCATCCGCCCGGAAGGCTTTCTCCTCAAGGAAGACGGGGCACTTTCCTGTAACCTTGGCGGGATTGAGGTGATGGGACGCGATATCAGCATTGTTTCCACCCATGCCCACAGCCTCTCGCCGCAGATCCGCGCAATCGTAGGCACAGATAAGGCGGTCAATCCTGCAGCCCCACTCGTCCGCTTTGACATCGAGCCCGATAAACTCTTCCTGTTCCACAAGACGACGGAGGAGCGCATCCGGCTGGACGGTCAGGTTTAACTTGGAAGCTGCAAAGGCTCCGAATATTCACAACAAAGAGGCGATTACTATGAAGAAAAATCTGAAAGCATGGCTTTACCTGCTCCCTGCCATTCTTTTCCTGGGCGCTTTCCTGGTATACCCCTTGATCGACGTCTTTATCTATTCCTTTGAGGAGGGGTTCAATTTTGCTTCCCAGACCTATCTGGGAGTGGGCGGCTACAATTATTCCTATGTCCTGCACGATCCGTATTTTCTGCAGGCAGTCCAGAATACCTTTATCCTGGTGATCATCACCGTACCGGTTTCCACAGGGCTGGCGCTTCTGATCTCCTTAGGATTAAGCTCCATCAAACCGCTCCGGAATCTGTACCAGACCATCTACTTTCTTCCTTACGTGACCAACACCCTGGCTGTCGGTCTGGTATTTATGATCCTTTTCCAGAAAACGCCCTACTCGGACGGGCTGGTGAACCTGCTGATCAACTGGTTCGGAGGAAGCTCCATTGATTTCATCGACGGACCCTATTGGGCAAAAATGTTCGTGCTGTGTTTCTACACGGTTTGGGTGGTGCTGCCCTTCAAAATCCTGATCCTGACCAGCGCCCTTGCTTCCGTCAACCAGGACTATTACAAGGCGGCACGGGTGGACGGTACCTCAAAGTTCCGTACCTTCACCAGGATTACCCTTCCGATGATCTCCCCGATGATCTTCTATCTGGTGATCACGGGCTTCATCGGCGCATTCAAGGCATACAGCGACGCAGTCGCCCTTTTCGGCACAGACCTGAACGCAGCCGGAATGAATACCATCGTCGGATACGTCTATGACATGCTGTACGGCGACAGCGGCGGATACCCCTCCTACGCTTCGGCGGCAGCCATCATCCTGTTCGCCATCGTCCTGACCATCACCTGCATCAATTTGCTGGTCAGCAAGAAACACGTACACTATTAAAGCATCACGCGGAAGGTAATCACAATGGAAAATCAAATCAACTACGAAAAAATCGAAAAATCCGCCAAATTCAGCCAAAAGCTGCGGACGGCGTGCATCTATGTCCTGCTCACCTTCTGGGCGCTCATTGTGCTGTTTCCCTTTTACTGGATGCTTTTGACTTCCGTGAAAAGCTACGGCGCATACAACTCAGAATATATCCCTGCCTTCTTCACCCTGTCTCCCACTCTGGAGAATTATCAGGAGGCATTCACTGCCGTACCTCTCCTGAAATACCTGGGGAACACGGTGATTTTTGCAGTCCTGACCACGGCGATCATGGTGGTGGTCATCACCCTGTCGGCATTTGCCTTCGCCCGCCTGGATTTCAAAGGCAAAAATCTGGTATTTGCACTGTTTCTCTCCCTGATGATGATCCCCAACGAGCTGGTGGTCATCACCAACTTTGTGACGATTACCAATATGGATCTGCGCAATACCTTCACCGGTCTGATCCTGCCTTCGGTAACCTCGGTCTTTTACATCTATCTGCTGAAGGAAAATTTTGAACAGGTACCGGATGAGCTCTACCGTGCCGCCAAGGTGGACGGCACCTCCGACCTCAAATACCTGGTGAAAGTGCTGCTGCCCATCTGCAAGCCTACCCTCATCACCGTCATTATCCTGAAGATCATAGAATGCTGGAATTCCTACGTCTGGCCGCGTCTGATCACCGACGACCAGAACTATTTCCTGGTATCCAACGGCATCCAGGAAATCCGAGAAAACGGCTTCGGCAGGGAAAACATCCCGGCTATGATGGCGGCTGTGGTGGTCATCTCACTCCCGCTGATCGTCATCTTTCTCCTGTTCCGGAATAAGATCATGGCTGGCGTGTCGAGAGGAGGTACAAAAGGATGAACCGTATATGGAAAAAAATCTCCCTTGGTCTTGTGACCGCTGCTGCCCTTCTGACTCTCTCGGGCTGTCATGGTTCCCGGGAGAGCGCCAGCTTCTCCATCCCGGAGGAGTTCGATACCTCCAGGAATTATGAGATCACATTCTGGGCGAAAAACGATACCAACAAGACGCAGACGGATATTTACAAGAAAGCCATCGAGGATTTTCAGGAACTGTATCCCAATATCACCGTCAACCTCCGTCTTTATACCGACTATGGGAAGATTTACAACGACGTCATCACCAATATTTCCACCGGGACTACGCCCAACGTCTGTATCACCTACCCGGACCATATCGCCACTTATCTCACCGGCGACAACACCGTGGTTCCCTTGGACGACTTGTTTACCGATGAAAACTATGGGCTGGGCGGCAGTGAGCTTCTCTTTGATTCCCCCTCCCTGGAGGAAATCATCCCCCAGTTTCTGGAGGAGTGCTCCCTGAACGGGCATTATTACGCCTTGCCGTACATGCGTTCCACAGAAGCCTGCTACATCAACAAGACCTATGTGGAGGCTCTGGGCTATACGCTGCCGGAAACCCTCACCTGGGACTTCATCTGGGAAGTCTCCGAGGCTGCAGCCAAGCAGGACGCCGACGGCAATTATGTGCTGAACGGGCAGAATGTCATGATCCCTTTTATCTATAAGTCCACGGACAACATGATGATCCAGATGCTGAAGCAAAAAGATGCCGGATATTCCACAGAAAGCGGAGAAATCCAGCTGTTCAACGATACCACGAAGGAGCTGCTCTACACCATCGCAGACCATGTGAAGACCGGCGCCTTCTCCACCTTCAAGATCTCCGGCTACCCTGCCAATTTCCTCAATGCCGGTCAATGCGTGTTCGCCATTGACTCCACTGCAGGCGCTACCTGGATGGGAAGCGCTGCTCCCCTCTCCGATATCAGCGAAGATTCCATTGTGGATTTTGAGACAGCAGTCATGGCGATTCCCCAGTTTGATCCCGAACATCCCCAGATGATCTCCCAGGGACCGTCCGTCTGCATTTTTAACAAGGAAGATCCCCAGGAGGTATTGGCATCCTGGCTTTTCACCCAGTATCTTCTCACCAACGACGTCCAGATCGCCTACGCCGAGACGGAAGGCTATGTGCCCGTCACCTCCAAAGCCCAGGATTCCGCAGAATATCAGGATTATCTCAGCAGAGCCGGCGAGGACAACGACGTGCACTACGATGTCAAGATTCAGGCTTCCCAGCTTCTTTTGGACAACGTGGAAAACACCTTCACCACACCGGTGTTCAACGGTTCCACTTCCCTGAGGGATGCCGCCGGGCAGCTGATCGAGGACGTCACGAAATCCGTCCGCCGAAAGCAGGAGGTCAACGACGAATCCATGGAGGAGCTGTTTGACGAGGTTACCTCCCTGTACCACTTGAATGAAAGCAGTGCTTCCTCCACAGGCAAGCAGGATCTGGGACCTATGCCCAGGACTTCCATCATCCTCCTTACGGCGCTGGCTGCCGCCTGGGTTCTGATCATTGCCTACGTCCTTTCCCAGAAATTGAGGAAAAAATAGCGTCGAAGCATTGTTGACTTGCGCTCTTTTTGGAGTATAATGATAGTGTTCGAAACCATTCTATTTATTACTTTTTAAGGAGGTTCCTTATGAAAAAGTCTGTTGCATTATTTTTAACCCTTTCCCTGACTGCTGCCCTTTCCGGCTCTGCCCTCGCATCAGAGACCGAGACTGAGACTGAGGTAGCAACGGAGGCTGCTGCTGAAACGGAAGGTACTGAGACGGAAGCTGCCAAAGAGGATACCGCTGATGCCGAGACGGAAGCTTCCGAAGACGCATCCGAGTCTGAGTCCGCTGAGGAGAAATCCGAAGGTGTCATGACCTATGCAGAGTACATGGATGCTGCTATCGATGACGAAGTCGTGATTGAGACCTATGTACAGGCAAAACAGTCCTGGTGGGAGGACAAGGCAACTCTGTATACCCAGGATAGAGACGGCGCATACTTTATCTATGATGCAGCCTGCTCTGAGGAAGACTATGAAAAACTGGTTCCCGGCACCAAAATCAAGGTAACCGGCTACAAGGCTGAATGGTCCGGTGAGATCGAAGTCATGGACGGTACTGTGGAGATCGTGGAAGGCGGCGACGAGTACATCGCTCCGATCACAGATGTTACCGACCTTCTGGGAACAGACGAGCTGATCGACCATCAGAATGAATACGTAGAATTCAAAGGATTGACCGTAGAAGCTGCCGGACAGGACGAGGACGGAAACGACGTTGCTTTCCTGTACAACTATGACGGTTCCGGTACAGACGGAGACGATCTGTACTTCAACGCTTCCCTGAACGGTGAGACCTACACCTTTACCATCGAGTCTTATCTGTGCGACAACACCACGGATGTTTACGCAGCCGTTAAGAATCTGGAAATCGGACAGACCATCGACATGGAAGGTTTCCTGTACTGGTATGAAGGCGTTAATCCGCACATCACCTCTGTGACTGTAGTAGAATAAACCGTTTGTTATAAGGATCGAAGCGGGAGTGAATTTTGCCCTTTCAAATTCACTCCTGCTTTTTTTCTTTCTCTTGACAACCATATACCCCCATGGGTATAATAAATCCAGGAAATTATACCCATGGGGGTATATGTTTGCAAAAGGAGGTCCTTACATTGAAAAAGTTGGAAAGCCTTCTCCAATGGGGAGGCACGAAACGTGACATTGTCTTTTTGATCATCTCGGGAATCTCACTGCTCATCAGCATTTTTCATCCATTCCCGCTTCCCTTTGATGCGGCATGGATCGCCATCATCCTCTGCGGGATCCCGATCATCCTGGAAGCCATCATCGGTCTGGTGACGGAATTTGACATCAAGGCGGATGTCCTGGTCTCCATCGCCCTCATCGCTTCTGTAATTATCCGGGAAGACTTTGCCGCCGGGGAGGTGGCGTTCATCATGCAGCTGGGAGCCCTTCTGGAAGATCTGACCGTTGCCAAAGCCCGTGCCGGCATTGAAAAACTGGTTCACCTCACGCCCCGCACCGCCAGAAGGATCGTCGGAAAAAGCGAAGAGATCGTCCCTGCCGAGCAGGTTCAGGTGGGCGACCTTCTCCGTGTACTTCCCGGTGAGACGGTTCCCGTGGACGGCGTGATCTGCTCCGGGCAGACCTCCATCAACCAGGCGGTCATGACCGGGGAATCCCTGCCCGTGGACAAGGGTGTGGGCGACGAGGTATCCAGCGGTACGGTCAACCAGTTTGGCTCCTTCGATATGACCGCCTCCAAGGTAGGGGAGGACAGTTCCATTCAGCGTATGATCCGCCTCGTCCAGTCGGCTGATGCCGGAAAAGCAAAGATCGTGGGAATCGCGGACCGGTGGGCGACCTGGATCGTCATCATCGCCCTCACCGCTGCCATCCTCACCTGGCTCGTCAGCGGGGAAATCATCCGCGCTGTGACGATCCTGGTGGTATTCTGTCCCTGTGCCCTGGTTCTCGCCACTCCCACCGCCATCATGGCAGCCATCGGCAATGCCACCCGCCACGGTTTCCTGGTTCGGGAGGGCGACGCCCTGGAGCGCCTCGCATCCGTCTCCTATATCACCTTTGATAAGACGGGAACCCTGACCTATGGAATCCCGAAGGTCGTTGCTGTACATAGCTGCCGTCCCGATTATACGGAAGAACGGGTCTATTCCTGTACCGCCAGCGCAGAAATGCGTTCGGAACACCCTCTCGGCAAAGCCGTCGTCCGCTGCTACCGCGAAACATACCAAGCGCCCCTTCAGGAGGCAGAACAATTCCAGCTTCTTCTGGGAAGAGGCGTATCTGCCGTCCTAGCTGGAAGGAACGTCCTAGCTGGGAACCTGGAGCTGATGGAGGAACAGAAGATCTCCGTTCCAAAGTCTGTCCGTGACGCGGCGAACTCCTATCTGAACGATGGCTGTACCATCATTTTCCTGGCTGTCGGTCAGGATCTGTGCGGTTTTCTCGCCCTCTCCGACACACTCAGGAAAGATGCTGCCGCTGTGATCAATGGTGTAAAGAAGACGGGCGTCACCCCAGTCCTGCTGACCGGAGACCATGAAAATGCAGCGGCACATATCGCCTCCCAGCTCCACATCCAGGAATTCCACGCCAACTGCCGTCCGGAAGACAAGCTGGCATTCATCGACCGGCATCAGGCGTCTTCCAAACAGGTCTGCATGATCGGCGATGGCATCAACGACGCGCCTGCCCTCAAAAAATCCTTCGTAGGAATTGCCATGGGCGGGATCGGAAGCGACATCGCTGTGGACGCGGCGGATATCGCTCTGGTCAACGACGAAATCCGGGAGCTTCCTCACCTTTTGTCCCTTTCCAAACGGATGATGGTGACCATCAAATGCAACCTCACCTTCTCCATGACCCTGAACTTCATTGCCATCGTCCTCGCCATCACCGGCATCCTGAATCCGGTAGTGGGCGCCCTGGTGCACAATGCAGGATCCGTGCTCGTGATCCTGAATTCCGCAGTACTTTTGACCTGGAAAAAACGGTAAAGCCCATTTTCCAGTTGCCAGCGTCTCAAATTTTGGTATACTTAAGATATCTTCATATTTTTTGATAGAAGTCTCAAAACACCAAAAGAGGAGCCGCAACATGGATGAATTAAAACGAATCGAAAAGCTGGTGGCAATCCATCGGAGAAAGAAACGTAAGAAAATGCTGATGATCGGAATCCCCACCGGAATCGCAGCGGTCGGGCTTTTGATCTTCGGCGGCGTCATGCTGTCCCATTCCCTGAAAAACCGTCCTGCTTCCTCCACAGCTTCCCGTGAGACAGAAGCACAGACGGAAACCTCGACGGAGACGGAAACACTGTATGCCGCCCCCATCTCCATCACCGTCAGCCTTACCGGGGACTGTACGCTGGGGACCGATGAAAGCTTCTACTATCCCACCAGCTTCAACGCTTTTTACGACGTGAACGGACCTTCTTATTTCTTTCAAAATGTAGCATCTGTTTTTGAGGCAGATGACCTGACCATTGTCAATCTGGAGGGAACCCTTACCACCTCCACTGCCAGGGAGAACAAGCTCTATGCCTTCAAAGGAGATCCATCCTATGTGGACATTCTCACCAACGGTTCTGTGGAGGCGGCGAATCTGGCAAACAACCATAGCCACGACTATGGGGACGCCAGCTATACCGATACCGTCTCTGCCCTGACCTCCGCCGGGATCACCCCTTTTGGCTACGATGAGACTGCCGTGCTGGATATCAAGGGAGTGAAGGTCGGTCTGGTGGGAATCTATGAGCTGGCGGACCACCTGGAACGGGAAACACAGCTGATCACCAACATTGAGAAGGTGAAGGAGGAAGGCGCCCAGATCGTCATCGTCATTTTCCATTGGGGAAATGAAAAGGATACGGTACCGGACAGCAATCAGATCACACTGGCAAAATCAGCTATCGACCATGGCGCCGACCTGGTAGCCGGCCATCATGCCCATGTGCTCCAGGGAGTCAAGGAATACCAGGGAAAGACCATTGCCTTTGGTCTCGGCAACTTCTGTTTCGGAGGAAATTCCAGTCCCAGCGATATGGATACGATGATTTTCCAGCAGACCTTCACCGTTGGGACGGACGGAACCGTCACCATCGAAGAGCCCAATCTGATTCCTTGCCGCATTTCCTCAGATCCATACACCAACAACTACCAGCCCACACCGGCAGAGGGCGAGGAAGGCGAAAGGATCCTTCAGAAAATCCAGGATCGAAGCGACGAAATCACACTGTGACAAGACAAAAGGACCTGACGCAAAGGAGCATTCCTTTCTCCCGATGCGTCAGGTCCTTTCTTCATGATCCCGGTGTAAAGTCCTCACATGCCTCCACATTCCAGGTCACCTCTGTACCGTCCGTCACTGCCTGAACCGTTCCCTGCAGATCTGTGCGGTACAATTCGATCTCATATTGCTGCAAGAGCTTAAGTACCCTCTCTGTTGGGTGTCCATAATCGTTCCCTTTCCCACAGCTTATAACCGCATATTCCGGATCCACCGCCCTCAGAAACTCCTCCGCAGTGGAGGAGCTGCTGCCGTGATGATCCACCAGATACACGTCCGAGGACAGATCCATTCCGCTGGAAACCATCTCCAGTTCCGCTTCCTCCCCGGCGTCGCCGCAAAAGAGAAAGCTGACGCTGCCGTATTGGAGACGGATCCCCACGGAATCATCGTTTTCATCCTCATGCCCATAGGAGACGGGACCCACCACCGTGAATCTGCCGTCCCCAAAGGAAAAATTTTCTCCCTGGGATGGATGTGTCTCCTGAAGGTTCGCTTCCTCCAAAGCCATCAGGTAAGACTGATACAGCTTCGTATCCGTCGTATAATCCGGAGAGAGTACCGTGTCCACCTGGAACTCCTGTAAGACGCCGATAATCCCTGCCAGATGGTCAGAGTCATAATGGGAGACAACGAGATAATCCAGCTTTTCCACGTTTTCACTTTTCAGTGTGCTGACCACCTTGGAGGAGGTTTCCCTGTCCCCTCCGTCAATTAGCATATAGTGACCGTTTTGCTCAAGGAGCGCACAGTTCCCTTGCCCTACGTCCAGATAGGTCACGCTCAGGTCTCCCTTCAGGTTCCCTTGGGCTTCCTGGAAGCTGACCGCTTCCGCTTCCCGGAAGATCCGCTGCCTGCCCCAGGTAATCAGCGATCTGACCTGAGCGGCAAGCTCCTGGCTGTCAGCCGGAAGGGAAAGGTTCTCGAATCCATCTTCTCCTGCGAGGACCAGACTCAGAACAATCACCAAAAACAGGGCTGTTTTTCCCAAACGTCCCCGTGCTGTCCGTTTTCTCCCTGAATTCCCGGTCCGACGGCGTCCTCCTGAAGATACCTTCTTCCCGGATGTTCCGCTTCCGGCTGTACTTCTGTTTTCTCCCGAGTATCTCTTCCTTCCGGATGGTCCGCTTCCTCCCGAGCCGCGTCCATTTCCCCGGCTCTGCCTGCTTCCTGCCATCGCTTACACCAAATCCATACTTCCGGAACGGAAGCCTTCCAGATCCAGCGTCAGGTACGGGACTCCCACCTCTTTCAAAATCGGCAAGACCTCCTCCTTCCGGTCCAGAAGCATCTTAAAATCCCGGCAGTCCACTTCCAGCCTCAAAAGCGTTTTGTGAACCCGTACCCGCACATTTAAGAATCCAAGGGCGCGCAGCCCTTCTTCCGCTTTTCCGATCCTTTCAAGCAGTCCCACGTCGATCTCATCCCCGTAGGGAAGCCGTGTGGCAAGGCAGGGTGTGGAGGGGCGATCCGCCACGGTGATTCCCAGCTCCCGCGCATAGGCACGTACCTCCTCCTTCGACATTCCCGCCTCCGCAAGGGGGCTTAGGATGCCCAGTTCCTTCACCGCCTGGATGCCCGGACGATACTCCTTCAGGTCGTCATGGTTCGTTCCTTCCAGGATGTATCCCACTTTCCACTCATCTGCCATTTTTTTCAGCTCCCCAAACAGGATCCGCTTGCAGAGATAACAGCGGTTCTTGGGGTTATGACGGATCTCCTGCTGCTTCAGTTCATCCACAACTATGATTTTATGGATCGCACCGGCTTCCCTTGCCACCCGTTCTGCCGTCTCCTTGTCGCAAGGGGGATGCAGCACCGTATCAAAAGTCACCGCGTAGAGCTTACGTTTGTTCCGTACCGCGGCTTCCTGGCACAGATACAGCAGAAGGCTGCTGTCGATTCCCCCGGAAAAGGCAAGGCAGACGTCCTCCTTTGCGTACTCGTTCAACAGTTCTCTCAGTCTTCTTCGTTTTTCTTCCATGCTTCTTCCACCAGATATTGATAAATTTCCCGATAAGAGCGTTTTGTCTCTTTGCTGATCTTCTTTACGCTTTCATACTCCGGATACATGCGCGTCTCTTCCCCGATCTTTACGGCTTTGACTTCCGCCTCCCCATTTGGGGTATCCAATTCTATGATCTTTCTTTTCAGGACACGCCGTTTCTCCTTATGCTTACGGATCCCGATGCTGGTGGTCTCCCGGAAAATAATCTCCTCCATGAGGGGAACCTTATCCTCCTTGCAGAGCACCTCCATCCCGTATGCCGGGCGTCCTTTTTTCATAAAGATGGGCATATACGCCACATCCTTCGCCCCTGCACTCAGCAGGCATTCTGCCGTATATCCCAGCTGCTCTCCCGTGCAGTCATCCACATTGGTGGTCAGCACCCAGATTTCATCTCCCTCGTCCTCGGTTTCCTTCAAAAGCATTGCCCGAAGGATGTTGGCATGGGGAAACTCCTTTTTGCCCGCGCCAATTCCAATCTTTTCCACAGAGATTCCCTCCGGCAAGCTTTTTTTACACCAAAGAGCGGCGGCAATGGCAGCTCCCGTGGGCGTCACCATCTCGCCTTCCGTTTCCGTGATTGCCAGGGTAAGACCCTTTTCCCGCGCGATCTCGGATACTGCCGGAGCGGGAACCGGGATCAATCCGTGCTGGCACTTCACAAACCCGCGTCCCTCATAGAGGGGGGATACATACGCGCTGGTAATCCCTAAATCCACCAGGCAGGCGGCTGTCCCCACAATATCCACAATGGAATCCACTGCTCCTGTCTCGTGGAAATGGACGTCATCAATTTCCACTCCATGCACCCTTGCCTCCGCAATCCCGATGATCTCAAAAATTTTCTGTGCCCAGCGCCGAACCTCATCTTTTAGTTCCGCCTTTTCCAGCATCTCCATAATGTGTCGGTAGCTTCTATGGTCATGGTGGGGCTCCTGATCCAGGATCACGTCAAAATCCATGGCTTCGATCCCATTTTTTTTGGTTCTGCCAATCTTGATCTCATAGCCATGAACCGGCAAGGCGTCGAGGGCTTCCCGCAATGCACGTTCACTGGCTCCCAGATCCAGCAGTGCCGCCACTGTCATGTCTCCGCTGATCCCGGAATAACATTCCAAATATACTGTTTTTCCCATGATCTCCTCCTGTTGTGTCGCTTCGTTTTTTTATCCTATATCTTAACACCTTTTCCCCTATTCAACAATCCCCCGGACATTGCTTTCTCTCCATGAAATGTGGTATGATTAAAAGAAACTACTGGGAGGACTTAAAAAACATGGAACGAGCAAACGTATATTTTACCAATATGCGCACCAAAATGAATGACAATCTGCAGCAAAAGCTCGCACGCCTGATCAAAAAGGCCGGCATCGGCGACATTGATTTCGATAAAAAATATGCTGCCATCAAGATCCATTTCGGAGAACCAGGAAACCTTGCCTATCTTCGCCCCAACTATGCGCGGACAGTAGCAGACGTAGTCAAAGAGCTAGGCGGAAAGCCATTTCTGACGGACTGCAACACCCTCTATGTCGGCGGCAGGAAAAATGCCCTGGACCATATCGAAAGTGCCTATATAAATGGATTCACCCCCTACACCACCGGGTGCCATATCCTCATAGGAGATGGGTTAAAAGGAACCGATGATGTCCTTGTCCCCGTGGAAGGCGGAGAATATGTCAAGGAAGCAAAAATCGGAAGAGCTATCATGGACGCCGATGTATTCATTTCCCTGAGCCATTTTAAAGGTCATGAATGCACGGGTTTTGGCGGCGCTCTCAAAAATATCGGGATGGGCTGCGGTTCCCGTGCAGGAAAGATGGAGATGCACAGTGCCGGAAAACCTCATGTCAACCAAGAATTATGCATCGGCTGTGGACGCTGTGCTAAGATCTGCGCTCACGACGCTCCAAAAATCACTGACCGAAAGGCTTCCATTGACCACAGCAAATGCGTCGGCTGTGGACGCTGTATCGGTGTCTGTCCTCAGGATGCCGTCCTGCCTGCCTCCGATGAATCCAACGATATCCTAAATAAAAAAATTGCGGAATATACAAAGGCTGTGATTGACGGCCGTCCCAGTTTTCACATCAGCCTGGTAGTGGATGTCTCCCCTTATTGCGACTGCCATGCAGAAAATGACGCGGCTGTCGTACCGGACGTCGGGATGTTCGCTTCTTTCGATCCCGTAGCACTGGATCGTGCCTGCGCCGACGCAGTGAACCGCCAGCCTGTCATAGCCAACACCGTACTGTCTGAGCATGACCATACAGGGCACGACCATTTCAGTGCCATCTCGCCCGCTACCAACTGGGAGGTCGGACTTGAACATGCCGAGAAAATCGGACTTGGAACACAAGACTATGAATTAATCGAAGTGGACTAATTGCCGTTTGCTTTTTTATCCTTTTTGCATTATACTATACGATAACCGTTTATACTATTTTCTTAGATTGGAGTTTTTCAAATGAACCGTATTTTCAACATGGACAATAAGTTTTTTGTCTTCATGGGCAGGGTTGCGGACCTGATCATCCTAAACCTGATTTTCATCGTTTGCTGTATCCCCATCGTCACCATTGGCCCGGCTCTTACAGCTCTTTACTACATGACCTTAAAGATGGCACGGAATGAGGAAACCTATATCATCAGAGGTTTCTTCAAATCCTTCAAAGAGAATTTCCGCCAGGCAATTGTCATCTGGCTGATCATTCTGGTTCTGATCCTCCTGATCGGCATGGATTTCTCCATTATGAACAATATGGATACTGGCGGAGTCTATACGGTAGTCCGCTACGGCCTCTACGTCATCGCCCTGATTCTCGCCATGCTGACCCTGTATGTATTCCCCGTGCTGTCCAAATTCTACAATTCCATCAAAAACACCATGCGGAATGCCCTCCTGATGGCACTGCGTCATCTGCCATTCACGCTCCTGATGCTGGTTGTCTGTATAGCGCCATTTATCATTATGTTTTTGACGGTACAAACACTGTCCTATGGATTACTGATCATGATCCTGCTGGGATTTTCCTTAATTGCATTTATTAATTCCAAAATGCTGGTAAGGATTTTCGACCATTACATTCCTAAGGAAGAAGAGCCCGAATCCCATGGAACCTTTGAGACGCTTCCAGAAGAAGGCGTGTTCAAAAATCTGACGCCAACGGATGCCCCCAAGGAGGAAGAAGACGGCAGCGAAAACGATCCGAAAAAATGATTTCCTAAAAAATAAAAGAAAAACAAAAAGATATCTTTCCGGAAAGCGTTGCGCATGGAGAGATATCTTTTTTGGCAAAATACCTTTTAAATAAAGGAATCGATGCGACAGGATTTGAACCTGCGACCTCTGCGTCCCGAAC